>CAYYUS010000322.1:0-4107 GCA_964474925.1 uncultured Akkermansia sp.
ATGTAGCATTTTTATGCCAAGTTAAAATGATGTTAAATAGATTTGTAAGTGAGGGCTTATAATATTTTTTTGCGTTCTTTGTTTCTGTAAAAACAAAACAAATCGTTTATGGATTCATTATGGGGCACATGGCGCCGCTGGAATAATATTACCGGTTGGTTATTATTCCTCTTTTCAGCTATAATCTATATGCTTACCCTTGAGCCTACAGTGAGCTTCTGGGATTGTGGTGAGTTCATTCTTTCTGCTTTCAGGCTTCAGGTGGGGCATCCTCCGGGAGCACCCTTATTCCTGATGGTAGGCCGTATTGCAACCCTGTTTGCAGGAGGTGATACATCAAAAGTGGCTCTGATGATTAATATCCTGTCTGCCATTTGCAGCGCTTTTGCTATTCTCTTTCTTTTCATTATTCAAAGTCGCAAAACAAAACCGAATCGCTTGATGGTTTTTGGCAATCGCGCATCACTTACGAATGTTCTTGGGGATGGAAAGATGATGGAGGAAGTGTTCTATTGAGCAAACAATTCGGCGATTCTTATAAGGGAATGATCTTTGGGGGTGATGTGGAGATCTCACATTGGTATAATGATGAATATAATTTTGAGATCACCGGACAAGATGGCTGCACCCGTAAAGGAAAATTAAAGAAGACAGAATTTGCAGGAAGAATATACTTAAGTGGTGAATGGAATTCTTCAGGAGGAAATAATGCCATGTGGGGAACTGGTTTGTGCTGTAACGGAAAACTGGAAATTTACCGCGATATTCAAAAACAAAAAGAAGTACCAACAACGCGTGAGCCTGCAAAAGGAAAACATGTTGATACAACGATCGTAACACATTCGCATTTTAAACTAGAGGCCGGAAAGAAGTTCATTTTAAAAAATGTCCTGTTCAAAATTAGCTCCGATGAGCTTTTACCTGAAGCATTTCCCGAAATAGATCATTTGGCAAATGTGATGAAGGAAGATTCGAATATGGTTATCCGCCTCGAAGGACACACTGATATAGATGGACCAAAAAGGATGAATAAGAAGCTCTCAAAAAAGCGTGTGCAACAAGTAAAACTCCATTTGGTTAATAGAGGTATAAAAAAGGAGCACATTAAATTAAAATGGTATGGCGAGAAAAAGCCCTTACTTAAAAAAGGAACAGTAGAGCAGCGTAAGATCAACCGACGAGTAGAGGTAAGAATTCTTAAAACGTGAGCAATTCTGAAAGTTTAACATAATGTTTCTGAATTTTCTTACTTACTTCAATTATAAATTACCATCCATGAAAAAAGCAACATTATTCTTTACGGCGCTTGTTCTCACTTTTGGCAATATGTTATTTGCTCAAAAAACCATCACAGGAACTGTAACTGTTTCTAATGGCAAAACATTTACATTAAATTGCGATCAAATAGATGAGCTTCCAACTAAAACAGATACCTGCAGTGTATCCAAAGATATTTCCGGCACTAAAAATCCTTTTGGCATTACCGTTCAAAGTGGTTGGATGGGCGTGGCCGATGCATTCTTTTTGAACAGAAAAGGGAATGTGATGGTGTTTACCATTATACGCGAAACCTCCAACATTGTGATCAATGGAAAAAAGCAAGAACACTTTGTAAAAGGGAAAAAGATGAAGATCGTTTGGAAATAAAGTCAATTTTAATTGGTATTTTTACTGTATGGTCGCAAATATATTTCACAAAGGAAAACCGTATCAGGTAGATTTTTTTAAACCAATTGATATTTCAATTCCACTTACAAGTAATAAAGATTGCGTAAGCGCTTGGTATGTGGAGCCCATGAAAATTGAACCCGTTGTTGCGGGCGATTGGGTAGGGGATGTAAATAAAGGTGGAAGCGTAAATTTTAGAAATATTTTTTTTAATCCGCACGGTAACGGAACACATACTGAATGTGTAGGACATATTAGCAAAGAAAATTATTCCATCAATAAAACACTTTCGCGATTTATGTTCATTGCCGAAGTGCTAACTATTCTACCTGAAGAATTACCGAATGGAGATTTTGTAATTACACGCAAACAGTTAGAAGCTGCATTAAAAGAAGCCGAAAATACCGAAGCTGTCGTAATTCGTACCCTAAGCAATGGTTTAAATAAATTGCATATGCAATACAGCAATACCAATCCTCCGTATATTTTAAGTGATGCCATTGATTATTTAAATGATAAAGGCATCGAACATTTACTGATCGATCTACCAAGTATAGATAAAGAAAAGGATGATGGAAAATTAGAAGCCCATCATGCTTTTTGGAATTATCCTTCAAATACGCAAACGCAAAAAACCATTACCGAAATGATCTATGTGCCCAACGATATTTTTGATGGAACTTATTTACTCAACATCCAAATAGCATCGTTTGAAAATGATGCAAGCCCGAGTAAACCGGTATTGTACAAGATCTATTAGTAACAGAGGCATTTAACCACGAAGGTCACGAAACTTTTTTGACGAAGGTCACGAAATTTTTGTGGTTTTCGTGTCAAGCTTTCGTGTTTTTTGTGGTAAAAAAAGGAGGTAGCTTACTTTGTGATCTTTGTGCAAAAACTTAGTGCAGCGCGTAGCGCTCTTCGTGGTTTCTGCCTCTTAAAGTGTAAAGCTTAATCGGCCTGTCTCCCTGCTAGTAAATACATCACGGCCATCCTTACAGCCACGCCATTCTCTACTTGTTCAAGTATGATCGATTGTTTGCTGTCGGCTACATCACTGGTAATTTCTACACCGCGATTAATTGGGCCCGGATGCATCACAATTATTTTTTTGGAAAGTTTATCCAGGATCTCTTTATTCAAGCCGTACATCATGGTGTACTCTCTTAGCGAAGGAAAATATTTTATGTCTTGACGTTCTAATTGTATGCGTAACATGTTTGCTACATCACACCACTCTAAGGCTTTTTTAAGATCACTTTCTACTTCAACTCCTAAACTGGTAATGTATTTTGGAATGAGTGTTTGCGGTCCGCACACTTTTACTTTAGCGCCTAATTTTTGTAAGCAAAAGATATTTGAAAGTGCCACTCGCGAGTGAAGGATATCGCCAACGATCACAATTTTTTTGCCTTTTAAGTCGCCCAATTTTTCTTGCATGGAGAATGCATCTAGTAAGGCTTGCGTAGGATGTTCGTGCGCGCCATCTCCTGCATTTACAATTTTGGCGTTTATTTTCTTTGATAAAAATATGGCCGCACCGGGGCTGCTATGTCGCATCACGATCATGTCCACTTTCATGGCCAAGATATTATTTACCGTATCAACTAATGTTTCCCCTTTTTTAACCGAGGAGTTGGATGCAGAAAAATTAATGATATCGGCGCTCAAACGTTTTTGCGCCAGTTCAAACGATAAACGTGTACGGGTTGAGTTCTCAAAAAATAAATTCGCTACCGTAATATCGCGCAACGAAGGAACTTTTTTGATCGGGCGGTTAATGACTTCTTTAAAATTGGAGGCTGTGTTTAAAATGAGTTCAATATCGGCTTTCGAGAGATCTTTTATTCCGAGAAGGTGGTTTACACTTAAGTGACTCATCTGTTTTTGAAATGTATAATTTCAAAAGTTAAAAGTAACAAAAATTATTGAATTAGCCTAAAGTTTTTGGAAGAAAAGACCGAAAGCCTTGATGCTCTAAGGAAGATAACGTTCCTGAATAACCTTGGCATGATGTAAAGCATGGCCGCACATCATATATCCTATCGAAAGAACGGTAACCTCACCAAGTCCGGTTGTGCCTTTTATTTGGAGTTCTTGCGCGCCTAATTGTTTAAATAATAAAATACTCGCTTCGCGTACCGCTACAAATTCCTCACACAATAAATTAAGATCGGTATTCTTTAAATTGGCATTGGCCGCGTATGCATTCTCATCAAATGCCGGAAGCTTTTGTTTTTCTCCGCGTGCAAAACATAACGAGCGATAGCATAAAATTCGTTCGGTATCAATAATATGATTCAATACTTGCTTAACGGTCCATTTTTTATCGGCGTAGGCATGTTCAGCTTTTGAATCAGGAATACTTTTTATAAATGCACTTACCCATTTTTTGCCTTCGGCCAAAGCATCAACTATTTCTGTTTGCTCAACAAGATC
>CAYYUS010000323.1:0-4104 GCA_964474925.1 uncultured Akkermansia sp.
CGACGCGGTTTTAAAAAAATTAAAGATCGAAGCCTTTTTTGATGTGATAACTTCTGCACAATATTTAAAATACGGCAAACCACATCCTGAAGTATATTTGGTATGCGCCGAAAAATTAGATGTTCACCCAATGGATTGTTTGGTAATTGAAGATTCTTTTAATGGAATTCTCGCTGCAAAGGCTGCGCAAATGCATGTATTAGCATATCCCGATCATGAACACATAAACAATGTTAAATTCAATGTGGCCGATGGAATTATTACGCATTTAAGCGAGGTCAAAAATTTTATAATCATCAACTAACACTTAAATTTACCTTCGCACTCGTGAAATTTACATTACAACATAACGACCCAAATTCAAAAGCCCGCGCGGGTTTAATAGAAACCGATCATGGTCCCATTGAAACGCCCATTTTTATGCCCGTGGGTACTGCGGGAACTGTAAAAGCAGTAAAGCAAACCGAATTAGAAACTGATATTAAAGCGCAAATTATTTTAGGAAATACCTACCATTTGTATTTGCGTCCAGGTTTAGACACATTGCAAAAAGCAGGAGGCTTACATAAATTTAATTCGTGGAATAAACCCTTATTGACGGATAGCGGTGGCTATCAAATTTTTTCGTTAACAGAGCAACGTAAATTGAACGAAGAAGGTGCCACGTTTAAAAGTCATATCGACGGAAGTAAACACATGTTCACTCCCGAAAATGTGATGGACACACAGCGAATTATTGGTGCGGATATTATTATGGCATTTGACGAATGCACGCCCTACCCTTGTGAATATAAATACGCAAAAGATTCGATGGGTATGACGCATCGTTGGTTAGATAGATGCATTAAACGTTTTGATGAAACCAAACCATTGTATGATTACGAACAAGTTCTGTTTCCTATAGTGCAAGGAAGCGTGTATAAAGATCTTCGTAAAGAATCAGCCGAATATATTGCCTCCAAAAATTGCTTTGGAAATGCCATTGGCGGTTTAAGCGTAGGCGAGCCTGCCGAAGATATGTACGAAATGACAGAATTGGTTTGTGAAGTTTTACCAACCGAAAAACCGCGTTATTTAATGGGCGTTGGAACTCCCGCCAATATTTTAGAATGCATTGCTTTAGGAATTGACATGTTTGATTGTGTAATGCCAACTCGCAACGCTCGTCATGGTTTGTTATTTACAAAAAACGGACTCATGAACATGCGCAATGAAAAATGGAAGAACGATTTTTCGGTACTAGAAGAAGATGGCGCCAGCGAAGTTGATACGCGCTATTCAAAAGCGTACTTAAGGCATTTATTAGTTTGCGGAGAGCAATTGGCCGCGCAAATAGCAAGTTGCCATAATTTGGCGTTCTATTTGTGGTTGGTTAAAGAAGCTCGCCAGCATATCATAAAAGGAACTTTTGCCGAGTGGAAAAAAGAAATGGTTGTAAAGGTAGCGCAACGTTTATAAATGCTAACGATATTAGATAAATACATCTTAAAAAAGTTCTTCAAAACTTTTATTGTATCAATTACCTTGATACTCCTCATTTTTATTGTATTTGATATCAAAGAAAAAATTCCAACGTATACGCAAGGTAATATTCCCATTAGCGAGATCATTACCAATTATTATTTAATGTTCATTCCGTATTACGCTAATTTGTTTAGTCCACTGTTTACATTTATTGCCGTAATATTTTTTACGGCTAAGATGGCGCAACAAACCGAATTTGTTGCCATTTTAAGTGCAGGCGCCAGTTTTGGAAGGATCATGAGGCCGTATTTAATTGGTTCGGGGCTCATCGCTTTAGTTTCAATTACGGGCAATCATTTCTTTTTGCCCAAATTTACCAAGGTAAAAATTGCTTTTGAAGATAAATGGATCAATAATAATTATGTGAATGATGAGAATAATATCCATAAAAAAATTGGGCCAAACCAAATTTTGTACATGCGCGATTATGATAACCGAATAAATACCGCCACAAAAATTAGTATCGAAAAGATAGTGAACAATAAACAAACCGATTTTTTGGAAGCGGAAAGCATGGTATGGGATAGTTTGAATAAAGAATGGACCTTACTAATTGTTACCGAACGTAAACTAATTTTACAAGACCGATTAGACACTTTAAAAAATCAGAAGCCGCTATATAGTCAAACAGTAAAGAATTATCCCAGCAAAAAATTAAAAATAGAATTTACTCCCGCCGATATGTGGCGCTACGAAAGTAAAGTTGAAGTAATGCCCTATTTTGAATTAAAAGAATATATAGCCCGCGAAACATTACGCGGATCTGATATGATCCCGTTTTTTGAGGTAGAAAATTACCGACGTACCTCCTTCCCTATTGCCACAATTATTTTAACGGTGATGGGAGTATCTATTTCTTCACGCAAAATTAGAGGTGGTGTTGGCTTGCAAATGGCTCTGGGCTTGCTTTTGAGTTGCATTTACATCATGCTGATGTATGTTTTTACAACGCTTGCTACAACCAGTGTTGCGCCTCCATTTATTGCAGTTTGGACGCCTAATTTTATATTTACTTTCGTAGCTTTGTATTTCTATTCAAAAGCACAACGTTAAATGAAGTACTTAATTAAAAATATAAGCATTGTAAACGAAGGCGAGATCTTTACAAATGATGTATTGATCGACGGCGAGATCATTTCAAAAATTGATCGCACAATTGATAATGATTCAAATGCTACCGAAATAAATGGCGAAGGTTTAGTGTTGATGCCGGGTGCTATTGATGATCAAGTACATTTTAGAGAGCCGGGATTAACGCATAAAGGAGAAATTTACACCGAAGCAAAAGCGGCTGTGGCCGGTGGCGTTACCAGTTATATGGAACAGCCAAATACCAATCCTCCGGCAATAACGGTTGAAGAATTAGAAAAAAAATATACAAGAGCTTCACAATGCTCGTTAGCAAACTATTCGTTTTTAATGGGTACCACTAATAGTAATTATGATGAATTACAAAAGGTAGATTACTCGAAAGTGGCCGGCGTAAAAATATTTATGGGCTCCTCTACCGGAAATATGTTGGTAGACGATAAAAAAGCCTTGGAAAATGTATTTACAAACGTGAACGCCATTATTGTTACCCATTGCGAAGATGATCCAATGATCAAGGAACGACAAAAGCAATTGATAGAAGAATATGGCGAAGATCTTCCTGCTTACTTCCATCCTATCATTAGAAGTGAAGAAGCATGCTTTAAATCTTCTTCCTTTGCAGTTGAATTGGCAAAAAAATGTAATACACGCCTACATGTGTTTCACGTATCAACAGCTAAAGAATTAAGCTTGTTCACCAATAAAATTCCATTAAAGCAAAAACGCATCACCTCTGAAGTCTGCATCCATCATCTTTGGTTCAGTGATGATGATTATAAAACCAAAGGTAATTTCATTAAATGGAACCCTTCTGTAAAAACAGCTTATGATCGCGCCAAGTTATTTGAAGCGATGTTGGATGGAACAATTGACGTTGTAGCAACCGATCATGCACCACATACGTTGGAAGAAAAAAGTCAAGCGTATTTAAAGGCTCCAAGTGGTGGACCGCTTGTTCAGCATAGTATTCAGGCCATGCTGGATTTTTATGATCAAAAGAAGATCAGCTTACCCATGATCGTACAAAAAATGAGTCATAATGTGGCCGACCTGTTCAATATCGAAAAACGCGGATACATTCGCGAAGGTTACTACGCCGATATGGTTTTGGTTGATCTAAAAAAATCACAAACGGTTTCAAAAGAAAATATTTTGTATAAATGCGGATGGAGCCCGTTTGAAGGCCATACATTTAAAAGCAGCATTGCCAAAACATTTGTGAATGGCCATTTGGTATTTGATGCTTCGGCTTCGCTCAGCACAGGTAATGGTAAATTTGATGAGAGTAAATTTGGAAAACGTTTGCTTTTTAATAAGCACTAAGTCTACCTCCCCCGTCACGGCTTGCGCCGTGCCACCCCCACCAAAGGGGGATGGGCCGAAACCCCCCCGGGAGGGGGTGGCAATTGCGGGGCAAATGGCGGGGGCGGAAATAAAAAACAAACTGGAAAGAAAATGGACAGGCTCTTGGAGATTTTATATCTCACA
>CAYYUS010000324.1:0-4078 GCA_964474925.1 uncultured Akkermansia sp.
TTTATATACCGACGGTTACGCCGATCAGTTTGGCGGCCCAAATGGTAAAAAATATAAAAGTAAAACCCTAAATGAATTTCTTTTAGCTCAAAGTGGTAATTCACTTGAGCAGCAGAGCATAGTTTTAAATACGAATTTTGAAGAATGGCGGGGAAATTTAGAACAAGTGGATGATGTTTTGATCTTAGGAATGCGTCTTTAACTCCGTGTTTTAAAATTTCTGTAACCTTTCTATAAAAACGAATTATATATTCGGTTCCTTCTAAAAATTATTATATTCGTGTATGAGATCAAAGAAAATCATAAATATGCTATTGTTTATTGCCTTAACAGCAAATGCAATAATTGCCCAATCATTAAAGCCAACCGATAAATTAGCCCTATTAATGGGCGTGGTAAAAAATTTTAAAGGCAAGCTTCTTGCCAATGAAACAATTATTTTTGTTAATGATAAAACAAAAGCAAGTTATAAAGCCAATACAGATGCAAGCGGTAAGTTTGAATTACTGATCCCTGTAAGCGGAACTTATAGTTTGAAGTATAAAAAATTCACTACCGACGTTGATTATACAAAAATGAATGTTCCTGCTGATAAAGAAGCAACTTACGAAGTAGAAATAAAAATTGATCCTCCAAAAGACTTTGTATTAGAGAACGTTTATTTTGAAACTGGAAAATCAAATTTAAAACCAAATTCCTTTAAAGCCTTAGACGATCTGGTAGAAATTTTAAAGATCAAAAGTACCATGGTGGTGGAAATACAAGGACACACAGATAATGTAGGTAAAGAAGAAGATAATTTAAAGTTATCTCAAGACCGCGCAAACGAAGTTAGAAAATATTTGATCTCAAAAGGAATTACCGAGGCCAGAGTAACTGCAAAAGGTTACGGACCAACCATGCCGGTTGCCGATAATGGAACAGATGCAGGAAAAGCAAAGAATAGAAGAACGAGTTTGAAGGTAATTAAGGAATAATTTACGCTCGCTATATCCTGATCCCAACCACACAAACGTCGTCCACTTGTTCCAACTCCCCTTTCCAGCTATTGAAGTGCGTTATTAGTTCCTGAGATTGTTCTTCAAGTGGCTTGGTGTGTTGTGCCAATAATAATTCGTTTAGTTGTTTGTACTTAAACTTCTTGCCCTTTGGACCGCCAAATTGGTCGGCATAACCATCCGTGTACAAATAAAGTATGTCTCCCTGTTTAGCATCAATGGTGTGCAAAGTAAAATTCTCTTTTCTTTCACCTACTCCAACCGGCATTCGGTCGTTTGGTTGTTGCTTTATTTCACCATCTTGAATTAGCACCGGTACGTTGTTTGCTGCTGCGTAAGTGATCAAATTTTTATTAGGGTCAAAACATACCAATATTCCATCAAAGCCATCTTTTTGACCTTCTCTTGAAATGGTTGCAGTTAATTTCATTCTAACATAGTCAAATACTTCATTTGGCAATTCAATGTTCTTTTCGTTAATGGCTTCCGATAAAAAACCAATGTTAAGTAAACTCATAAATGCTCCCGGCACGCCATGCCCTGTGCTATCACAAACCGCTAAATAAAATTTGCCGTTGTGTTTGGTGGCCCAATAAAAATCGCCTGATACTATATCCTTTGGTTTAAAAAAGGTGAAATGGTCAGGTAAGTTTTGTTTTAAAAATTCAGCATGAGCTAATAATGAATATTGTATACGTTTTGCGTAATTGATGGAATCGATGATCTCCTTTTGCTTTTCCTCAATAATTTCGTTCTTTGCATCTACTTCCAGTTTTTGCTTTTCAATAATTTGCTTTTGCTTATTGGTTAAGCGCAATCTGTTTGAAATTATAACAGAAAAAATGATCACCAATAACAAACCAAAAGCAACAGACAAACTAATTACTCTTTGCTTTTTTTCTTTTTCGCCGGCAACCTCCAACTCTTTAACATGGGCCGTTTGATCGATCGCTTTTTGCTTATCGTATTCAAATTGTACTTGTTGTTCTAAAGCCGCTTTTGAATTTTCAATGGTATTTAAACTATCCTTCATAGTAGCATACTCCAAATAGTGATCTAAAGCCGACTTCCAATCCTTCTTTTTTGTATCCAACTCATACATCCAGTGCGCTTGGTCTTTAATAAGTTGAGGATATCCTACCTCCAATGCTAATTTATATCCTTCCAAACCATACTTGTAAGCCTGATCAATGTCATTTTTCTGATTATAATAAATAGAAATATTACTGGCGTTATAACTTTGCCCACGTTTTTCACCAATTTCTTTATTGATGTTATAGGCCTTCAAGTAATAATCTAACTCCAAATTTTTGTCTCCTATCAATCTATGCAATCTTCCTAAATTATTGTACACAAGCGATAGTCCCGATTTATCACCTAATTCAGTATAAATTTTCTCGGCTTTCAACGAATACTCCATCGCCTTTTTATGTTCTGATCTTACTTCGTAGGCTTTAGCAATATTTGCCGTAGCTTTACCCATATAATACTTATCGTTTACCTTAACACTTACCTCTAAACATTTTTCAAAAAATTTAAAAGCGGCCTCAGTATTACCTTCGCTAATTTCAATTCCGGCAATATTATTATACACACTGGACAACACTGCCTCGTAGCCAATTTTGCCATGCAGCTTTATTATTTTATTGAAAAAAACCATGGCTTTTTTATAATCCCCGGCATTCATCATCACAAAACCTTCGTTATTATAGGCCGAAAGCAAATAGGTAAAAAAAACAGTGTCTACTCTGGTTTTTGGTAAAGTATTATCATTTACATACTTTAATGCTATATTCAGTAAATTCTTATTGTGAAGTGGCCAGCTTTTATCATCAAAATCATTATCCACCATTAATTCCAAGATCTTACATCGTGTAGAATCTTGTGTGGCTTTTTTAAGTTCAATTTTTAAGGAGTCCAAAACAGGATTGATCTGAGAGATCAAGCCCTTTGAAAGTGAAATTAGAAAAATTAAAATATAGAGTTTTGTCCTCATTCTTACTTCCCGGCTTAAAATTTGAGCTAGTATAATGGTTTAAAAATAATCAAAAAAATACTTCCCACTGCAAATTATTCAAATATGTTCTCCAAAAGCTTACACCATCCTAAAGCGAAATATGGAGGGATCCTGGATCATGGCAATACAGGTGAAAAATTGAGTTGGATCAAGTTATTATCACTATATAGTTTGTAATTTACCAATTAATATTATATTTGATAAAGTATGCATATTTCAAAAAAGATCTGGATATTACTATTCTTTGTGTGTTTATTTTCTATGAACGCGCAAGACACGATCTTTAAGTTGAATAATGAAAAAATAAATGCGAAGATCGTTGAAGTCGCAGCGGATGAAAACGTTTTGAAGTACAAATTGACCTCAAATCCAGATGGGCCCTTGTATGTGATCTCTACCAAAAAAATAAGTAAGATCGTTTATTCAAACGGAGTTTCCGAGTCTTTTCAATTAAACACAGGACTTGCAAATACAACAAATGCACTGTCAGATTCTTCAAGTGCATTAGCAACCATCTATCTCTTTTCGGGCGAACAAAAAGCAGTATATATTATCTCTAAAGATGAATCTAACAGAGTACTAAGATACACCCTGACGCAAAATAGCGCTAGTTTAGTTCGTATAATGGATCTGAACACAATAGAAAAAATAATTTACGAAAATGGCAAAGTGGAGTTCATAGAAAAGGAGAAGATCAAAATAAAAGAAGATCCCTTTATAAATGATTCAGCAGCAAACTATGTATCAATGGACATCATCGCACCGATCGGATATAAATTATTCTCAATTGCCTACGAAAGAATATTGAAGGGGGGCGAAAAAGGCCTAAAGTTTATTTTCTCTACAAACCCCGTTTCTTCACCTTATTTTGCATACGGTAGATTTCCAAAGCGTATAGACACCCGTTATGCTCTAGGAGTTGATCTGAATTTATACTTAAATAATGCGCTTCGATCAAGGCAAAACTTCTTCTTTGGTCCTGCCATTGAGGTCGGATCTTTTATCTTTAGCGATCAATCCTTTATGTTAACCAGCAAGGATACAATGTATAATTATCAATACC
>CAYYUS010000325.1:0-4075 GCA_964474925.1 uncultured Akkermansia sp.
GAAAACATTTCCGACCTGTTAGCCATCAGTGGTTTTGCAGTTACCAATATCATTCCTTCTCAAATGCATAAGGTAGAATTGGTGCCTGTAAATGGAAATATATCTAACTCAACAAACGTAACCTTATATAATGCTACTCAAAATCATACTGCAAAAACCACCTGTGCTAATAATAAAGTTGAATGGATCTTAACTCCCGAAGACCGCGTTAAACTGATCAATAATAGCTATACAAGCAATATTGGAGGTAAACTGATCCATGTATCAAAAGGCAAAAAGATCTTTATGGCCAATAAAAATGTTTACTTGTGTAATAAACGCAACACCGTTATCAAAAAAACAAAAACAAACAACTTTGGGGCATTTGCTTTTGACGAAATAAAACCCGATCAAAATTATTTAGTTGGTGTAGATGCCGGTGAGATTCAAAAGGGAGAACGTATTGATCTTATTAGTAAAGATGATGAGTTTATTGGCAATCTTGATTCGGCTGCTGGAACACGAGTTACTGCAAGGATCCACTCGTCAAGTAATGATAAATACAATGCGCTTTCGGTAAATGAAAATGAATTACGCATGAATGTGAACGCCAAATTGTATGGCGATAATGTTCAAAATCCTATTGGCAAAGTAAAAGTGCTTTTACTGAATGATAAGTATGAGGTGATCGACAGTACAACCACCGACGATCTTGGTTTGTTCAAATTCAAATATCTACCCTATTTAAAGCGTTTTTATTTGAGCGCTGAAAACTATAATAATAAACTGGATGTTTTTGGAAGCATTTTAATGTTCAGTAATGAAGATAATCTTGTAAAAATAATGACGCACGTAAAGGGAACAAAATTTGTTTACAAGTCGTTACCAACCGAAGTAAATAATATTCGCGATCTAGAATTAGAAGATCCTTGGTTGGAATTAGGTTCGGTAAAAAAAGTTACACGATCGCTCGACAATAAAGTGATCATTGAACCCATCTTATTTGACAATAATAAATACGATCTATTAGAGCCTGCTATTGAAACTTTGAGTAAAATTGTATTGGCGCTCAAAAATAACGAGTCAATAAAAGTAGATATCAGTGCCCACACCGATAGCAAAGGAAATGATAATGATAATTTAAAACTTAGCGAAATGCGCGCCAAGGCTGTTGTAAATTATTTGGTTGCTAACGGTATTGCGCCCGCTCGCTTAACTTCAAAAGGCTTTGGCGAAACAAAGATTCTTAACCGTTGTAAAAGCAATGTAGATTGCGGCGAATTAGAGCACGCGCTTAACCGCAGAGTTGAGTTCAAAATCATCTCAAAATAACATTGCCAATACGTCATTTTTTGTTGGTTTTTCAAGTCAATCCGTCACTTATTTAACATTCCTTACGTCTAAATTACCGATATGCGCATCGGGAACGCTATTTGATACCTTATAAGCGTTGTTTTTCGTTTGACTAGGAAACCCGAGTAGAGAAAACAAATTAAGCTCTGCTCGGGTAACCACTAAAAAAAGAAATCTATGAACTTGAATAATTTTACAATACGATCGCAAGAAGCAGTGCAAAAAGCAATGCATTTGAGCACATTAAATGGTAACCAAGCCATTGAAACCGGACATATCTTAAAAGGTATTTTGGAAGTAGATGAGAATGTAACGCCGTTTATTTTAAAGAAATTAAATATCAATCCTGAAACTTTTGAAAGAACGGTTGACTCTATTATTAAATCCTATCCGAGAGTTTCGGGTGGACAAGCTTATTTATCTACCACGGCCAATCAAGCCATAGTAAAAGCTACAGCAAGTATAACCGAATACAAAGACGAATATGTGTCGGTTGAACATTTATTACTTGGATTAGTTACCACAGGAGATGCTATTGCAAATTTGATGAAAGATTCGGGCCTTACCGAAAAGAATTTAAAGGCGGCTATAACTGATCTTCGTAAAGGAGAAAAAGTAACTAGTCAAACTGCGGAAGATACCTATAACAGTTTAAATAAATTTGCGATCAACTTAAATCAACAAGCGCAAAAAGGAAAATTAGATCCTGTTATTGGTAGAGATGAAGAGATCCGAAGAGTATTACAAATTCTTTCGCGTCGTTCAAAGAACAATCCTATTTTAGTTGGTGAGCCCGGTGTTGGTAAAACAGCAATTGCCGAAGGTTTAGCACACCGAATTATTGCAGGCGATGTTCCCGAGAACTTAAAGAACAAACAAGTGTATTCGCTCGACATGGGCGCATTAATTGCCGGTGCAAAATTCAAAGGTGAGTTTGAAGAGCGTTTAAAATCGGTAGTTAAAGAAGTAATAAGTGCCAACGGAGATATTATTTTATTTATTGACGAGATCCATACATTAGTTGGTGCGGGAGGCGGTGGCGAAGGGGCAATGGACGCTGCCAATATTTTAAAACCCGCATTAGCAAGAGGAGAGTTAAGAGCCATTGGCGCAACCACACTTGCCGAGTTTCAAAAATACTTTGAAAAAGATAAAGCCTTAGAGCGTCGTTTTCAAAAAGTAATGGTAGATGAACCAAGTTCGGAAGATGCGATCTCTATTTTACGTGGTATAAAAGAAAAATATGAAGCGCATCACAAAGTGCGTATAAAAGATGAAGCTATTATTGCCGCAGTAGAGTTAAGCCAACGTTATATCAGCGATCGTTTTTTACCTGATAAAGCCATTGATCTAATGGATGAGGCTGCAAGTAAATTGCGCATGCAAATAAATTCTATGCCAATTGAATTGGATGAAGTTGAGCGTAAGATCATGCAGTTGGAAATTGAGCGTGAGGCTATGAAACGCGAGAACGAAGGAAAGAAAGTAGATGTATTGAACAAAGAAATTGCCGAGCATCAAGATAAACGAACTGCTTTGCGTGCAAAATGGCAAGGTGAAAAAGAAGTGATCGAGAATGTGCAGAAAATAAAATTACAAATTGAAGATCTTAAATTACAAGCTACCAATTTTGAAAAACAAGGCGATTACGGAAAAGTAGCCGAGATCCGTTACGGAAAAATAAAAGAGGCAGAAGCCAAACTAGAAGAAGTTGAAAAGAAACTAGGAGAAGCAAAAGCAAGTGGCTCACAATTAGTAAAAGAAGAAGTGGATAGCGAAGATATTGCAGCGGTTGTAAGTGCGTGGACCGGAATTCCGGTAACACGTATGCTTCAAAGCGAAAAAGAAAAATTACTCCACTTAGAAGCCGAACTTCATAAACGAGTGGTTGGTCAGCACGACGCCATTGAAAGTATAGCGGATGCTGTAAGAAGAAGTAGAGCCGGTTTACAGGATAATAAAAAACCAATTGGCTCTTTTATTTTCTTAGGAACTACCGGTGTTGGTAAAACCGAATTAGCAAAAGCTTTGGCCGAGTTCTTATTCAATAATGAGAATGCCATGACGAGAATTGACATGAGCGAATTTCAAGAACGCCATGCAGTAAGTAGATTAATTGGCGCGCCTCCGGGATATGTGGGTTATGATGAAGGCGGGCAATTAACGGAATCAGTTCGCAGACGTCCCTACTCTGTTATTTTATTAGATGAGATAGAAAAAGCACATCCTGATGTATTCAATATTTTATTGCAAGTATTGGATGATGGACGTTTAACCGATAGCAAAGGTCGTACCGTGAATTTTAAAAATTCGATCATTATTATGACAAGTAATATTGGCTCGCATATCATTCAGGAGAATTTTGAAGGATTAACAGATAAAAACAAAGACGATGTGATGATCAAAACACGCTCGCAGGTATTTGATCTGTTGAAAAAAAGTATTCGTCCAGAGTTTTTGAATCGGATTGACGAAGTGATCATGTTTGAGCCTTTAAGCCGAAAAGATGTAAAAGAAATTGTAAGAATTCAATTTGAACATATAGTAAACCGTTTAGCGGAACAACACTTTAAATTAAAAGCAACTGAGGAAGCTTTGGATTGGCTGGCCGAATTAGGATTTGATCCACAATTTGGTGCAAGGCCTGTAAAACGCGTATTACAAAAACAAATACTTAATGAGTTATCAAAGCAACTTTTAGAAGGTAAAATTGATAAAGAAAAAGAAATTGTTTTTGATATGT
>CAYYUS010000326.1:0-4049 GCA_964474925.1 uncultured Akkermansia sp.
CCAATGCTGTTATTATTATTATCCACCTGAATTTTACAACTGATTCTGCAAATTTTCCCATATTCTTATTCGTTAATAATTGAACAATATTGTTTATTAGTCAGCGCAAAGATAAAATTATATTTGACCATAGATGTTTTATAGTCAAATATATCATAAAAAAAATTGATTATTTTATCCCTCCAGTCGTATATTATTGATTATTAATAATATACATATTAATATTGTCTGTTTTTTACTATGTGTATATAGAAATTAGTCAGAAAAAATCCCGCACCAAAAAAATAATTTTGCGGGATTAAGATTTATATCTAACTTTGAACTACAAAGTGCTTTATAATGGAAAATGAAAAACAACAACTAGAAGCCCTGCACGACATTCGCAAAATGATGAAGGAATCCTCTAAATTCCTTTCGCTGAGCGGTCTTTCGGGAGTTATTGCGGGCGTTTACGCCTTAATTGGTGCCTGGCTGGCGCATAAAGCTATCATGGATTTCAATATGGGTTATCCCAGAGGCGGAGATGACTTTTTACAAGAATACCAAGCGCTCATTCTACATTTCTTTTTGATCTGCTTTGGCGTACTTTCTTTATCCATCATCACCGCTCTTATCTTTTCGGCCAAAAAAGCCAAAAAAAGTGGAGAGAAATTATTTGATCATACAAGCAAAAAATTAGTTTGGAATATGATGGTGCCTTTAGGCGCCGGAGGTATATTTTGCTTAGCGCTTTTATATAACGGCGGACAATGCGCTCTTTTTATTAGTCCAGCGATGCTTATTTTTTACGGACTTGCCTTAGTAAATTCCAGTAAATTTACCTTGCACGATATAAAATATTTGGGTTATTTAGAGATCGCTCTTGGAATTGGCGCAAGCTTTTTTTTAGGCAAAGGATTACTATTTTGGGCATTAGGCTTTGGCGTATTGCACATTATTTACGGTACTATTATGTGGTTCAAGTACGACCGCAAAAATTAAATGAGTAAACTAAATATTCATAAATTAAATAAAGCGTTTGAGAACCGCGTGCGCCTTGGAATAATGAGTGTGCTCATGGTGAACGACAGTATGGATTTCAATTCGCTTAAAGATCTGCTTCAAGTTACGGATGGGAATTTGGCAAGTCATGCCGCAGGCTTAGAAAAAGAAGGATTGATACACATTAAAAAAGAAATAATGAACAAGAAAACTTTAACCACCTACAGCGCTACAAAGCCTGGTATTAGGGCATTTGAAGAACATTTGGATGCGCTTGAAAAACTCATAAAGGGGAAGTAGCTTTTTTTTGTCCATTTACTTTGTAATACAAAGCACTTTGTTAAATAATATTAAAACCAAACCTATGAAAACAATAAGAATACACCTCCTGCTGTTCATGTTCATACTTATGCTTAGTGGAATAACTGCTTTTCCAATTCAAACAGAGATCGACTTTATGTACGCACATATCAATTCATTTCCTTCCTTCTTTAATGATTGGATCACTACTTTATACAATAACATCCACTCTACCCCTGATGTGATGTTCTACGGAACCGATTGGCTAGCTTTTGCGCATATCATCATTGCTTTATTTTTTGTGCCCGTTTATTTGGATCCAATTAAACACAAAGCTAATTTATATGTAGGCATGATCGCCTGCCTGCTTGTTTTCCCTTTAGCATTCATTTGCGGCCCCATTCGCAACATTCCATTCTTTCATCAATTGATCGATTGCTCTTTTGGTATCATTGGTATTTTGTACTTGTACTTTATTTTACAACGCATCAACAAATTAAAACGCTAGAAACATGGAAACACAAAAAAAATTCTTTCCGGGCTATACCTTTTTAAAAGCTGCCCACGACAAGATCTCCAATCGCACCGCCCAAATTCTTGGTCCCATTGTATTTAATTTTGAAACAAATGAAAGTGTACCGCGCAAACAACGCAAAGCGTGGAACATAAGCACCCATGATCTTCTACAATTCCCCGAAGGCAGCGTTGGAAAAGCCCTTGGGAAATTTCTTCATAAAGCCGGATTAGAACCTTTACCCCGCGCCGAATCGCATGATGTTTACCATTTTCTTTTTGATTACTCTACATCCTTTAAAGATGAAGTTGGATTGCAATTCTTTCTTTGGGGAAATGGTAAGGTCTCTCTCGCATCCATTGGCACCTCCATCGGCGCTTGGTGCATTTTTCCTACACAATGGAATTATTTGAGAACAAGCTATAAGCGCGGACAAAACTGCATCAACATTTCAACACTTAACACAAAAGATCTGCTGCACGAAGATCTCTCCAAAATAAAATCTACACTTTATAAAAACCCAAACAAATGAAAAAAAATGATGTATTGTTCTTGTTAAGCGCTATTACATTTAGCGTTCTGTTCTATAAACAAGATCCCGGTTTAAATTTTCTGTTATTCACTGCTATGATAAGCGGTTTACTGTTGGTATTCAATCCCGAAAAACTGCGCGATAAACACTGGTGGTACTATTCTGCATTAACTCTTCTTGCTGCCACCATGGTAGTTTGCATTAATAGTGCACTAAGTATTTTTTCCTGCATTGTTCTTATCATTCTCCTTTGCGGAAAAACAGTGAATCGCGATAATTCTGTTTTCATTGCCTTTGCATTTTCAGTGTTCTCTCTTTTTTCATCACTCGTTTATTGGATCATTGATCTTGCCACCAAACATGAGGAGGTTGATTCTACCGAAAAAAGAAGAACACGACGAAAAATAATTGGTGTATTGATAGCCTTTATGATCTCTCTTTTATTTTTCTGTTTATACCGAGAAGCTAATCCGCTCTTTAAAGATCTTACCAAATACATTAACCTCGATTGGTTAAGCTTTGCATGGATCATGTTCACGTTTTGGGGATTTTTAATGATCTACGGACTTATAAAAAATCGCCGTATCCCTATTCTAGCCTCCATGGATATTTCAGCACTAGAAAATATAACCAATAAAAAACCTGAGACAGAAAACACGCCGCTAAAATATTCTTCAGTGATCGCTCTCTCCTTATTTGTTATTTTAAATGTGATGTTGCTTTTGATCAATATTCTCGACATCAATAGCATTTTCATCACCCAAACTCTTCCAAAGGGGATCACACTTTCCAGTTTTGTGCACCAAGCTGTTTGGAGCACCGTTGTATCTATCGTCATTGCCAGTTCACTCATCATGTGGTTCTTTAAAGACGAACTAAATTTTAATCTCTACGGAAAGAAAGTGAAATTCTTTGTTTACGCCTGGATCATTCAAAGCATCATTATGGTATTAAGTACGATGATCCGCAACAGTTGGTATATTCAGGAATATCAATTAACCTATTTGCGAATTGGTGTTCACACTTTTTTAATTTTATCGCTCATTGGTTTAATTCATACGCTCATAAAAGTTGCTTATGGTAAAAGTGCGTGGACACTTGTTACACGTAATTTTGAAACATGGTTCCTCCTACTCGCCTTAAGCTCTTGTGTTAATTGGGATAGACTTATTACCAATTATAATGTTTCTCATACCACCAATGTAAAAAGACTGGATAAAGAATACATCACTCGTCTTTCGGATGCAAATATGCCTGAACTCATAGAGCTCTATCATTTAAAAGATAGCACCATCACCATAAAAAATGAATGGGACAATTACTATTGGATCGACCAAAAATTAGTGAACGTAAAAATAAAACTAAAAAACAGCACGTGGCAAAGCTTTAACCTACGTGATGAAGAAAACCGCGAAGCATTAAGAACTATTAAACTAAAAAAACATGAAAAGAGATAAACTGATAACACTGATCCTATTTTGTGTAGGATTACTGATCCTCCGACTATTTATGACCCACAAGGCAGGATTTTTCTTCCTGGCATGGAATCTTTTTTTAGCATGGCTTCCTTATATGTTCATCAGATCATTTGATAAAGCAAACGGAACCGTAAAGAAAATTACCATGATGCTTTTATGCATTCTATTTTTACAAAACGCCCCATACATTGATACCGATCTATTCCATTTAAACAAAGACATCGTAGATCCCCTGTCGTTAGAT
>CAYYUS010000327.1:0-4042 GCA_964474925.1 uncultured Akkermansia sp.
TTCGTAACTCTTTTCGGGCTGTGCAATTTGTACGATCTCTACTTTATCAAATTGATGTAAGCGATTTAATCCGCGCACATCTTTACCATAACTTCCTGCTTCTCTTCTAAAACAAGGTGTATAACCGCAATTCTTAACCGGAAGATCTGCTTCCTTTAAAATAACATCACGATACATATTTGTAATTGGAACCTCAGCAGTTGGGATCAAATAAAAATTATCTACGCCCACATGATACATTTGTCCTTCTTTATCGGGTAATTGTCCTGTTCCATAACCGCTATCTTCATTTACTAAAATTGGCGGTTGAACTTCCATATATCCTGCGGCGTGTGCTTTATCTAAAAAATAATTTATCAAAGCGCGTTGCATTTTTGCGCCTTTACCTTTGTAAACAGGAAATCCTGCGCCGGTTAATTTAACGCCTAATTCAAAATCAATAAGATCATAACGTGTTGTTAATTCCCAATGCGGAACTGCTTTATCGTGAAGCTTTGGTTTTTCGCCATGTTCAAACACAACCGCATTGTCCTCAGGAGTTTTTCCTGTTGGAACAGTTACGTTTGGTAAATTTGGAACTGTTACTAAAATATCGTGAATGCTTTTTTCAATGCCTGCCAATTGCTCGTCCAACTCTTTTTCTTTTTGTTTTAAAGAAGCAGTTTTTGATTTTATTTGCTCGGCCTCATCTTTCTTACCACTCTTCATCAACTCACCAATTTGTTTTGCTAAACTATTGGCTTCCGCTTTTATAGCTTCGGTATCTTTTTGCGTATTGCGACGCTTGGCATCCAGGTCCATCACATTTCCAATAATGCTTTCTGCATCTTTGAAATTTTTAATAGCAAGACGTTTCAAAACATCTTCTTTATTATCGCGTATATAATTTAATTGTAACATAGGTTCAAATATAAAAATAAAAAAGCCTGCGCCGTTTTACCGACACAGGCTTTCTAATAATCAAAACATCGGTTATTTAGGCCTGAGGCGGAATTACCGATACATAGGATCTGTCGTCTCTCTTCTTTTTGAAAACAACAACTCCGTCTGTTAATGCATATAATGTATGGTCTTTACCAATACCAACATTTTTGTCGGGATTGTGTTTAGTTCCACGTTGACGAACAATGATATTGCCGGCAATACATTTTTGACCACCAAAGATCTTCACGCCTAATCGTTTTGCGTGTGATTCTCTACCGTTATCTGAGCTACCCGCTCCTTTTTTGTGTGCCATGGTTTTATAAGTTAAAAGTTAAAAGTCAAAAGCCAAAAGGCTTAAGGCTAATAACGGATTATTTAATCTTTTTTCTTTGTTACTTTTTTAGCTGCTGCTTTTTTTGCCGGAGCTTTTTTTGCTACTGGTTTCTCAACTACTTCAGTTGCTTCTGCAGTTTTTGCATTAAACTTTCTGTGTGTTTTAACCTCACGTTTCACTGCAGGTAATGAATCCTTCAATGTTTCGCCTTTACCTAATACACCTTGAATTAAGATCTCGGTGAAGTGTTGACGGTGGTTATTCCACTTTTGATAAGTTTTACGGCGTTTCTTTTTGAATACCGCTACTTTATCGCCTTTTACGTGCGATACTACTGTGGCTGCTACTTTGGCGCCATCAATTAAAGGATTACCAACTGAAATTTTTCCGGCATTGTCTAACAACAATACGTTACTAAATTCCACATTAGCACCTTCATTAGCCTCAAGGCGGTGAACATAAACTCGTTGTCCACGCTCTACTTTGAACTGTTGCCCGGCTATTTCTACTATTGCGTACATGTGCGTTCGTTTTTTTTGATCTTTTGCGGTTCCCTTAAAACCTCTCCGGATCGTTAATACTTAAAAATTTAAGGGACGCAAATGTATGAGAAAAATTGGATTTTGACAAATATTTAGCGTCTATTAATAAGGTAAACGCTCAGAATTATGACAATTACCCCTCCCATTTGCACTAAATTCACGGTTTCCCCGTCAACAAGGCCCCAGATCACAGCAACCACGGGGATAAGATAGGTACAGGTAGAAGCAAAAAGTGCCCCGGCATTTTTAATAAGGGTATTGTAAATTATTACCGAAAGGGCTGTGCCCACAATGGCCAAAATGCTCACATAACCAAATGCTTTTAAGGCTAAATCATTGGTTTTCAAATCATTAACAAAATCCGTTCTAAAAAACAAATAGGCTAAGGCCATGGGGCCGGTGATAGCAAAAGCGCCCATTGTAGCGCTAATAGAATTCATTCCCGAGAGGTAATGTTTAATGCCATTTACGCTAATAGCATAACAAATAGTGGCCAAAACCACCAAAAGGCTATACATGATGTTTTGGCTGGCATCGCCTCCTTCGTTGAACAATAAAAGAAGCATGGCACCAACTAATCCACTCAAAATTCCTATCACCTGAATAGTTTTGAATTTATCCTTGAACCAAACAACGGCAACAACTATGGTAAAAAGCGGAGTTAACGCGTTCAACATTCCGGCCAAGCTGCTGCTAATTTGAATTTCGGCGGTGGTAAATAAAAACGCGGGGATCAAATTTCCAAAAATGCCCATGAGCACCAAACCTTTCCAGTTCTTTTTGAAATTTATTTGCTGCTTCTTTAAAAAAAATGGAAGTAAGAATAAAAACGCAATGGCAATTCGTAAACCACCGACTTCATCGGCGCTAAAAACTTCCATGCCTTGTTTCATGAGGATGAATGAGCTTCCCCACACAACAGAGAGAACAATTAAAATTAGCCAAGAAGAAGCGCTTGCTTTCATCTAGCAAATGTACGGCTTTAATTAGCCACAGAGGCACGGAGGCGCAGAGAAAAGTTCAATACTATAAAAATAACTCCGTGCCTCCGCGCCTCCGTGGCAAAAAAAATAGACTATGTTTTGTAGATAATTAAATAATGTGGATATTTGTTCCCGTAAAATGATCACTAAAAAAATAAAATGTCTTAAGAAAACTCCTGCATAAGGAAGGGCATTTATTTTATATAGATATAAAGCAGAGCCTTTCCATAGTGGAGAGGCTTTTTTAATTATAAGAAAAACAAAACATGAAAATTGCAGTAGTTGGTGCCACAGGATTAGTAGGTACAAAAATGTTACAAGTACTAAAGGAAAGAAACTTCCCGGTTACAGAATTAATTCCGGTTGCCTCTGAGCGTTCGGTTGGAAAAGAAATTGAATTCAACGGAAAGAAATATAAAGTTCATAGCATGTTAGATGCTATTGTAGCCAAACCACATATTGCTTTATTTTCTGCTGGAGGATCAACTTCTTTAGAGTGGGCTCCAAAATTTGCGGAAGTAGGAACTGTGGTAATTGATAATTCATCGGCCTGGCGAATGGACCCTACAAAAAAATTAGTAGTGCCTGAAGTTAATGCGCATGTACTTACAAAAAATGATCTGGTGATCGCAAATCCAAATTGTTCTACCATTCAAATGGTGGTTGCGTTAGAACCATTACATAAAGCGTACAAAATTAAACGTGTGGTTGTTTCAACTTACCAAAGTGTAACGGGCACAGGTGTAAAAGCAGTTGATCAATTAATGAATGAACGCAAAGGTGTTAAAGGAGAAATGGCATACAAATATCAAATTGATATGAACGCAATTCCACAAATTGATGTGTTCTTGGATAACGGTTATACCAAAGAGGAAATGAAAATGGTTCATGAGACCAAAAAAATCATGGGCGACGATTCCATTAAAGTTACAGCAACTACGGTTCGCATTCCTGTAATGGGTGGCCATAGCGAAAGCGTGAATATTGAATTTGAAAAAGAATTTGATGTGGCCGAACTAACCAATTTATTAAGGAACACAAAAGGGATCATAGTTCAGGATGATATAAAAAATCAGGTGTATCCAATGCCAATGAATGCGCATGAAAAAGACGAAGTGTTTGTTGGACGTATTCGCCGCGACGAAACACAAGACAAAACTTTGAACATGTGGATAGTTTCGGATAATTTACGTAAAGGGGCTGCTACCAATGCGGTGCAAATTGCCGAATATTTGATAGCAAATAAAGTGCATGCATTT
>CAYYUS010000328.1:0-4031 GCA_964474925.1 uncultured Akkermansia sp.
ATATTGCCAGATCCCGACGCCTTGTAACAGCACCAAAAAATACCGGAACATCAGCAGTTTCTGAAGAAGATTCGATGTCGAAAGTAAAAAATCGTGCATCAACTGCTGCGCCATTACCTCAAAATCAACAACAGCCAAATCAGCAAATGCCTAAACAGCCATAAGAAAATCAAAAATTTAAAAGAGCCCCGACCGCAAACGTCGGGGTTTTTTATTTCCGATCTTTTGTGGATAAATGTGGCGGTAAACATTTCCATTCAAATGTAAATCACTTAAATTTACACGCAACAAACACATGCAGGTATTTAAATTTGGTGGCGCTTCGGTTAAAGATGCCGAAGCAGTTATAAATGTTGGAAGCATTTTAATAAAACATGCGCAACAACCCACTGTAGTGGTGGTTTCGGCCATGGGCAAGGTAACCAACAAATTAGAAGAATTGGTAAAAGCCTATTTTTTTAAGACACCAAATGTGATGGAGGTTTTTGAAGAAGTGAAAAAATATCACCTCGATATTTTAAAAAAATTAATTCCAAATTCGTCCGACCCCATTTATAACGATCTTGAAAATGTGTTCCTGGAAATGCTTTGGGCCATTGAAGAGGAGCCGGCATTTACGTTCAATCATCATTACGATCAAATAGTTTCTTTAGGAGAAGTGCTTTCCACAAAAATTGTTTCGGCATATCTCAATCATGCAGGAATTTCAAATCAATGGATGGATGCTAGAGGCATTATTCAAACAGATAATACCTATCGCGAAGGCAAAGTAGATTATGAGTTGAGCGAAAAAATAGTGCAATATCAATTGCAAACTGTGCTCGAAAAAAATAAAATTGTTGTTACGCAAGGATTCATTGGGGGAACTTCTGAAAATTACACAACCACCTTGGGAAGAGAAGGAAGTGATTATACGGCATCCTTGCTCGCCTATTTTTTGAATGCCGAAAAAGTGATCATTTGGAAAGATGTTCCCGGAGTTTTAAATGCCGATCCAAAATATTTTAAGAACACCCAAAAAATAAAAGAACTCACGTATCATGATGCCATAGAACTCACGTATTTCGGTGCATCAGTGATTCATCCAAAAACTATAAAGCCTTTGCAAAATAAGGGAATTCCACTTTTTGTCAGATCATTTTTAAAACCCGAGGAAGAAGGAACCGTGATCAAAGAATCTGATCAACGCCTGAATGTAACGAGCTATATTTTCAAAACAGATCAGATCTTAATTTCCATTCAACCAAAGGATTTTAGTTTCATTGCCGAAGATAATCTCAGCACTATTTTCGCCATATTTTCTAAGCATGGCGTGAAAGTAAATATGATGCAAAATTCCGCTATTAGCTTTAGTGTTTGTGTAGATGAAGATGACTTCAAGATCAAACCACTCATTACTGAATTGCAAGATCAATTTAAGGTGCTTTACAACACAAATGTTCAGCTCATGACCATCAGAAATTACGACAACGACATCGTAAGTAAGCTTTCTGAAAATAAAGTGGTGTTGATGGAGCAAAAAAGCCGCAATACGCACCAGATGGTGATTAAATCGGAGTAGTAGCTAATTCCGTCTAATTTAGCGTTTTAAATGTTAAAATTTTAACAAAATACTTCGCCTATTATTTGTTTTTTAATATACTTTAGCTAATTTAGCACCCTAAGTACATTGAGTGAAAGTGTACTATCAATTATTTAATGAAAAAAATATGAGAAAATTACTTACCAAAGTTACTCTTCTGTTAGTAGGCTTTTCGGGCGTTGTGGTTGCACAACAAGATCCTCAGTTTACACAGTTCATGAACAATAAACTGATGTACAACGCGGGATACGCTGGTAATTCGGGGAACATTTGCGGGGTATTGCACTTCCGTCAACAATGGACAAGCTTTCCTGGTGCGCCGCAATCTTTCGCTTTAACTGCAGATATGCGTTTACCTGAAACACCACTTGGTGTAGGTTTGAACGTGATGATGGATAAGATCGGACCTATTCAAACGTTATTCCTTCGTATTCCTGTTGCGTACAACATGAATCTTATGGGAGGAACATTAGGTTTTGGATTAGACCTTGGTATGTTACAAAAACAAGTTAATGAGAACTGGATCCAACCTGATGTTGGTGCGATTGATAACTCAATCCCGGGTACTTACGAGTTTGGTGTGAACCCAAGCTTAAATAAACTAACTTACGACGTTGGTTTTGGAGCGTTTTACTCGATTCCTCGTAAGATCTATGTTGGTATATCTTCAACTCACTTACCGGCTCAATTGTTAAAAACAACTGATAGCGTTCAGTACCGTGTAACTCGTCACTATTATATTATGGCAGGTTACCATTTGGCTTTAGACCCAAGAAACGAGATCATACCTAATATTATGGTTCGTTCTGACGTAAATGCCACAGTAATAGACGCTAACGTAACTTATATGTGGGATCAAAAAGTAATTGCAGGTATAACTTACCGTCATGGTGATGCTGTTGCTCCAATGATTGGTTATCAACACTTTACCCCAAAAGGAATGTCTATTAAAGGTGTATACTCTTACGATTATACGCTTTCAAAAATTAAAGGCTATTCTGGTGGTACTCACGAGATTACATTAGGGGTTTGCTATCCTCTAACAAAGAAAAAAATGGCAAGTTATGGCGACGAGAGATTTTTGAACTAATTTAACTCAAAACGAAACCTTTTTAACTATCGACCGTTAAAGCCACTTACTGCTAACAACAATTGTTAATAACTCTTTAACATCCTGAGTTTGTAACCTTTGAAAAAAGCAGTGTTATAAAAAGAAAGTATATGAAAAGACTACTGATATTAGCTTCGTTTATGGCCGTGATTGTTGGCTGTAACACTCACAGTGCTGAATTGGTTGGCGTAGTAGGCCGTGAAAAATGGTATCAACCAGATCCGTTTGGAACGCTTTATATCCCAATGGGATCGTACCATATGGGTCCTGACGATGAGGAAGCTCCAATGGCTCACACTACTAAATCAAAAATGGTATCGGTGCAAGCCTTTTACATTGATGATTCTGAGATCTCAAACAACGAGTACCGTCAGTTTGTTTACTGGGTTCGTGACTCTATAGCCCGTAAATTATTGGCTTATGGTTCTAACGGAGAAGCTGAAGAGTTTCAAATATCACAAGATGATTATTTGGCTGCATGGCCAATATTTAAAGGTGATAATAACCTACAAGATCCATATATCAACTGGGATAAGAAAATAAACTGGGAAAGTGGCGATGATGATTATCGTGCCGATCTTCAACCAATGTATTTACCGGAAGGAGAGCGTTTCTACAACCGTAAAGAAATAGACACTCGTAAATTAAATTACGAATACTATCGTATCGATATTAAATTAGCAGCTTCTAAAACTAACCGTTTCCGTGCTAACAAATCAGCCGACGTACAAGATGCGGCGCATGATTATAAAAAGGCGGATTATATGAACGGTGTTCACTTAAATGACGGTCAAAATGGTGCACCGGGTGGAGTTTCTACTCAGGTAGCTGATCCGGCAAGAGACAGTAAAACATTAGGTACTTATAATGTAAAAGATCAAGAATCAATTGGTGCAGGTAACTACCGTGAGCGCGTAAGAAATGGTGTTGACCGTTCGGTTTTCATTATTAAAGACGTAATTAATGTGTATCCTGATACTTTAGCATGGGTTCATGATTATACATACTCATTCAATGAGCCTTTAACTAATATGTATTTTTGGCATCCGGCTTATGATGATTATCCGGTGGTAGGTGTAACTTGGAAACAAGTTCGTGCTTTCTCAATTTGGAGATCATTATTATTGAATAACTTCTTAATGGGTACGGGTCAGTCTATTGTTAACGACTTCCGTTTACCAACTGAATCGGAGTGGGAATATGCTGCTCGTGGTGGTCTGGATAAATCTCCATACCCTTGGGGTGGTCCTTATATCCGTAACTCACGTGGTTGTTTCTTAGGTAACTTTAAACCAATGCGTGGTTCATATATTGATGATGGTGGTTTCCACTCCGTAT
>CAYYUS010000329.1:0-4029 GCA_964474925.1 uncultured Akkermansia sp.
CAAATTGTATCTTACAATAGAAATTATATAATGCGCGCGTTTTTAAGATCCATAGCACCCGAATTTGTTTTGCAGCTTTACAAGAAGCAGAAGAAAAAACGCCGTGCCCAAGAACGCCAAAAATTAGCTCTTCAAGGAAAAGTAATTACCGAAAGCGATATCATTGAAGCTTTACGTAAAAACGGATTAAACTCAGGCGATGTGGCAATGGTTCATTCGTCGTTAAGCAAATTAGGAAATGTACAAGGCGGCGCAGGAACTGTAATAAGAGCATTGATAGAAGTTTTAGGAGATGAAGGAACTTTAGTGATGCCCTCGTTCCCATCATTAGGTTTTACGTTTGATTACTTAAGTAAAAACCCGGCTTTTGATGTAAGGCATACCAAATCTCAAATGGGCGCTATTACCGAAGCTTTCAGAAAAATTAAAGGCGTAAAGCGTAGTATGCATCCTACCGATCCGGTTTGCGCTCTTGGAAAGGAAACTAAATTTTTATTGAAGGATCATTATTCGCAATTAACACCATACAATCAAAATAGTCCGTTTTATAAATTGATCACCTTAAAAGGGAAAATTGTTTTGTTAGGAACAAAATTAGATACAGTTACAAATTTTCATGTGATCGAAGATGTGATAGAGAATTTTAAATATCCGGTGTATCATAAAAAGCAATTTTTAGTGAAAGTAAGAGATGAAGTGGGCGTGGAGCGAATGGTAACTACTAAGTCGCACGATCCTGCGATCTCTAAAAAAAGAAGATGTAACGAATTGGAACCCGCTTTTTTAAAAGATGGCGTTATGACACGATTTAATATTGGCGATGCCAGTTGCGCTATTATTGATGCCGAAAAAATGCACAATTGGTTGATGGAAAAATACAAAGAAGGAATAACCATGTATACACCATTTGGAGGTGAGCCCGAATAATATGCAGGTACATTTGAGCTTTGATTATGAATTATTTTTTGGTGAGCATACAGGCACTCTACAAAAATGCATTCTTGAACCAACACAACAATTATTAGAACTTGCCGAAAAGAATAAAATTCCCCTTATATTTTTTGTGGATGCCGGTTATTTGGTACAGTTAAAGAACCATTCGCAGCATTCTCAATGCAAGGCTGATCTGGAAAAGATCTCGGCGCAAATTTCAAAACTTTCGGCGGCTGGACATCAGATCGCCCTTCACGTTCATCCGCATTGGGAAGATTGCAAATTCGATGGCGAAAAATGGATCATTGATACCAAACGCTATAAACTTTCTGATCTTTCAAAAGAAGAAGCCTCGCAAGTAATTTCTAAATACGCCAAAGCTCTTTTTGATATGACAGGTGCCATATGCACAGCCTATAGAGCAGGAGGTTGGTGTGTTCAACCTTTTACGCACATCAAAGAAGCATTAAAACAAAATGGCATTACTATTGATAGCAGCGTTTATTTTAACGGCTATCACGATTCGCCCGCGCATTCGTATGATTTTAGAACTGCCAAGGATAAAGCGGAGTGGAAATTTGAGAATGATCCTTGCACCGAAGATCCTTCAGGAAGTTTTAAAGAAATAAGCATTACACCTGATAAGATCGGCCCTTTATTTTATTGGGAACTGTACTTTAAAATGAAAAGCGCTCCCGAAAAATTTAAACCCCTTGGCGATGGTATGTGGTTAAAAGATAAAGGACGAATTTATAAGCAATTCCATTCAAGTACCGATCATTTTGCTTGTGCCGATGGTTATTTCTCGTCACGATTAATTAAGAACTTGGAAGACTGCGAACAAAAGAAATTTGAACGCATGATGGTGTTAAGTCACCCAAAATCATTAGCTCCTTGCTCGTTCGACTATTTAAATGAATTTATTTTGCTTGCTAAGCAGCGTGGTCATACTTTTGCTGTATTAAATTAATGGAACGAATAAAGATCATACCACATAATGCACTCGATCTTAAAAAATGGGATAAGGCCATTTTAAATTCGCCTTTTCCATTAGTGTTTGCCCAATCATTTTATTTAAATGCCACCGCGCCCAATTGGAAAGCACTGGTAATGGATAATTATAAAACGGTGATGCCATTAACGCAAGCCAGTAAATTAAACATTAAATACCTTCATCAACCTCCCTTTACTTCGCAATTGGGAATTTATGGCGATGCAACAAAAAAAGACGTTGATGAAATTGAAGCGGTTCTTACAAAGAATTATAAATTCATTGAGATCGAGCAAAATGCTCAAACAAAATTTCAAAAGAACGTAAAGGATAAGCTCACTTACATTATTGACTACAAAAAGGGCTATAAGTTCAATGATAATACCAAACGTAATATTTCGAAGGCCCATAAGCTCAATTGCAAAGTAAGCGAAGTAGCGGATCTTGAAAGTTTACTTAAATTGGCCAAAAGCAAGATCATTCCTTGGTTAAAAAAAGAACATAAAGTTTCAGAAGCACACTGCTCGTTGTTTTTAAAATTAATTACGAATGCATTTAACGAACAGGCCCTCAAATGTTTTGTAACGGTTGATGAAAAGGGTGCTCCTCAAGCCTTAGGATATTTTATTTATAATGATTTTCATGCCGTATTTTTGAAGGGCATGAGTTTTCATAAAAAAGACAATAACGGAAGTATGCATCTGCTAATGGATTACGCCATCCACTATTTTGAAACTAAAGTGAAACTGTTTGATTTTGGAGGAGGGGCCGCTGCAGGAATTGCCACGTTTTACAAAGGTTTAGGCGGAAAAGAATTAAAATACCAGGTGCTTAAAATAAATCAATTGCCTTGGCCATTAAAAATATTAAAGAAATAATTTTTTGAAACTACTTATACTCACACAATATTTTCCTCCTGAAGTGGGCGCTCCGCAAAATCGCCTCTTTGAATTGGCCCTGCGTTTAAAAAGCGTTGGCGTTGATGTTACCGTTTTAACTGCGTTTCCTAATTACCCTCAAATGAAAATTTACAAGGGGTATGAAGGCAAAAATTATATGTATGAAGAGATGCAGGGCTTAAAGGTTCATCGCGCTTCCATTTACGTTTCTACCGATCGTTCTATTATAGCCCGTTTGCGAAATTATTTTTCCTTTGTTCGTTCTAGCGTTAAGATCGGCAAAAAGCATTTGGAAGATCACTACGATTTTTTAATGTGCGAATCTCCGCCTTTATTCTTGGGTTATTCGGCTATGAGTTTAGCAAAAAGTAAAAGTGCCAAACTTATTTTTAATGTGAGCGATCTTTGGCCCGAGAGTGCCGAAAAGCTTGGTGTTGTAAATAATAAGTTCCTTTTAAAAATGGCTTATAACCTCGAAGCAAAGTTGTATAAGCGTTCGGCTTTGGTAACGGGACAAACACAGGGCATTTGTAAAAATATTAATTCACGTTTTCCTTCTGTAAAAACCTATTGGCTCCCAAATGGGGTTGATCTTGATTTTTATGATCCCGCCAAAATTGAAACTGCTAATTTTAGAACAAGCAACAACTTTAAACCCGATGATTTTATTGTGTTGTATGCCGGAATTATTGGCATTGCACAAGGCCTCGAAGTAATTTTAAAAGCCGCCGCACAATTAAAAGATAAACCGGCCGTTAAATTTGTGCTGTTGGGTAATGGACCCGAAAAGGAACGATTACAACAATTAAAAACACAAATGCAATTAACCAATGTGGTATTTATTGAAGGCGTTTCAAAAAATGAAATGCGAGGCGTTTTAAAAGAGGTGAACGCCGCTGTAATTCCATTACGCAAACTCGATCTGTTCCTAGGGGCTATTCCTTCTAAAGTATTTGAGAACTTAGCCATGAAGATCCCCGTAATATTGGGCGTTGACGGAGAAGCGCGCGACTTATTTGTGAACCAAGGAAAATGCGCCTTATACGTGGAGCCTGAAAATGAAAATGATCTTGCTACTGCAGTTTCTAAATTGTATGAGGATAAAGCTTTACAAAAGCAATTAGGCGAAGCGGGAAGAGCATACGTGATGCAAAACTTCAATCGTAATACTATTGCAGCCGGATTTTATAAAAGATTGCAGGATTA
>CAYYUS010000330.1:0-4017 GCA_964474925.1 uncultured Akkermansia sp.
TACTACTTTAAAGAGCACTTACAAGAACGGAAGTACGTCAAGAGACACCGTAGAAACTGATAAGGCCGGAGCTACTCATTTTGGTTTTGCAGCAGAGTATGGCTTGCATAAATATGTGGGCGTTGGCTTTGGTATCAACAAACGCAAATTCATTTCAGAGGAGGATTCGGTTACCGGCCAAAAACCAAACATGCGTGCAACTGATATTAATTTATTGGTGAACTTCCATGCCATATCTACAAAGAAATTTGATATGGTTTTGGGCGCAGATTTTGGGATCTCGAATTTTAGATTTGGATCTAACGATAAAGTAAATACTATTTTAACCGGAAAAGGCATGTATGCTTCCTTTTATGCCAATCCACGCATTTATTTTGGACCTGTTGGAATAAATTTCCGCTTATATACTCCCATGTTCTCTTACAAGAATATTAAGAGCAATAACGCTGACTTTAATAAATACAGCACTCTTAACCAATTAAAAGGCGCTGCTGCTTGGGGTGTAAGTGTTGGAATTCAATACCGCTTTATGAAAGAGAGTGGAGGAACTTCAACTGGGGCTTCGCATTAAAACTCGTTTTTTTAACCACGAAGCACACAAAGAATAACGAAGTTCACGATGTTTTTTCGTGTCCTTCGTGAAAAAACTTTGTGACCTTCGTGGTTAAAAAGAGCTACTCTCCAAAACTCACCGCAATAATTTGAATCTTCCGCTCGCGGGCTGCAAACGGACTATAAACCGAATTCTTTTTATCTTTTAAGTCGTCGCTTACTCTGCTAATTGGTAATTCGCCGATCTCTACATCTTCGTAAGTAATTCTGCCTTGAGTTGAATCGGGATTATCTACATACTTTACAAACATTCCGCCTTTGTATTCATTAAAATAATTACGCAAGCTGCTGATGCGTCGTTTGGCTAGGTTTACGTTAGAATCGGTGCTTGCAAGCGGACTGCAATAACCTTTCATGGTGATTTTTACTTTTTCATTCTTTGCTAGAACTTGTTCTAATAGCAAAGCAAATTTTTCGAGCTCATGCATTCCTACGTCAACACTGTCTGCAAAAAAATCTTCAATGCGTTCCTGTGCGCTCAGTTTTTCTTCTTTTTCAAGATTAGAACCGTACTCCTTTAAATAATCAGGTTTTAAAACAATATAATCTTCGTAAGCTTTTTTGTAATTCTTTTTAGTGGTAATTGCTTTTGTTTTAGCATCAGGTTCATCGTTATGAAAATACAAAGTAAGTGGCACCAACACTTTTAATTGTCCCTGAATTAATTTTACAGTATCAACAACCTGCGGTTTTGCTTTTGGCTCTAATTGATAACGGTAAATATCATTGCAACAATTGAGTTTATGTTCAAAAAAAGACCCAATACGATTACTCGATAGGTAAGCAAACGTTCCTTCTTTGTTAACCGAATGGTAAATGTCATTATAACTGCTATTGATAGGATAACCGGCGTTGCTGGGCTCGCCAAATGTTCCTTTATCATAAGCACTTCTAAAAATATCAAAACCACCTAATCCTTTATGATAGGTGCTGCTGAAATACAATAGTTTTTGATCGTTCACATACCAAGGTGTAATATCATCATCGGGCGAATTTACTTTTGGTCCGGCATTGCGAGGTTTATCAAAAGTTCCGTCCGCTTTTTTATACGCATACCAAATATCATAACCACCGCTTCCGCCACCGCGCGTACTGGTGAAAAATAAAAATGTGCTATCGTTTATGTTGGCATAGCTTGGCATAGAACTGCTTGTGCCTTTTAAATTGATGGGCTCGCCGAGTTTACTCATGGGTTGCCATTTTTTACTTACAAATTTACTTTCGTAAAGATCGCATGTGTATTCCGTTGCATTTTTATTTCTGCAGCGCGAAATGATCATTTGTGTATAATCATCATTAAAACAAATATTAGCGTTATGAATATAGGTGGCGTTGATATTCGTGTCCAATATTTTTACCTTTTGCCATTTGGCCATTTTAGTATCACTGCTGTAAATTTTATTGAGTAAAGGTTTTTCCTCTTCATCGGCATATTTTTTTGGGATCACGCGAAGCGACGAAAAATATAACATGCTATCTTTTTCAAAAGCGGCATACTCACTTACTTTACTATTAATAGCGGTATCTAAATGAACAATTTTATACGATACCGGGTTGCTCATTAAAACCTGCGCCAGATCGCAAGCTTCGGCTTGAATGCCGGCTTTAGTTACGTAATACGAATATTTTGCAGCCTTTGCTTTGCGCGATTTAGAGAATTTAGCATACCACTTTTTTGCTTCCTTATAATTACCCTTGTATTGAAGTATTTGTGCTTTCCAATAAAAAGCAAGCGGAAATTTTTTACCGTTATCGGCAGCAATTACCTTGGTGTACCAATAAAAAGCAATGTCTAGGTCAAAATTTAAACGACTGGCATCGGCATAACCATAATTTACGCTTACTACTGAGCTATCGCGTGCAACTAATTTGCCATATAGAACGGCAGCGCTGTACCAATCTTTATCGTTAACTGCTGCTTCGGCTTGAATTTTAATGGTTTTATTACTTTGCGAAACAGCAAAGCATGGGATCAGCGAAAAAATTAAAAGTGCGTATGTAATGCGAAATGGTTTTATCATATCACATAAATATAGGACAAGGTTTCTTTTTTAAAATGGTTTGATATTTTTTAAAGAAGATGTGAATGATGTAAACTTCAAAGGCTCCCCGCGCATTTGTTGCAGCGGTGAATTTACTGTAGTTAATATCGTAAGCAGCACCGGCTTGTAAATTTTTGTAGGTATATCCTGCGCGCAAAATAAAGGCATCAACAGCTCTGGCACTTATTCCGGCCATGATGGCTTGGTTGGCATCTTTATTTAAATAATATTTTAATGAAGCGTGTGGCACTATTTCATTGTATTTCCCTTGACGATTATAAAGTAATTCGGCAACAAGATCAATTTTTTGATTTACAGGCGTAACAAACTGCGCATAGGTACTCGATTTTCTATCCAGCTTACTTACATCATTTCCCTGGTAAGAGATGTGAGGAGAAGTTAAATGATGAATGCTTGTTCCTAAAATAAAGCGTTGCTTTCGATTTAAAATATATTGCGCAGCCACTCCAAAATTAAGATCAAAAAAATTATCGTTGGTCCATTGAAATTGCTCGCCTGTTGGAGCGCTCTGGATATAATTTAAACCATCGTATTGATTGTCAAATGTCATTTTGTTGTAATCAAAACCAACCGAGCCGTAGCCAATATTTAATCCACCTGAAACTAAAAGACTGCTGTCTTCTTTCATGGAGTGGATATAACTTCCATTTAAATATAATTGTGTGGTATGATAACGTGTATCGCCGGCTCTATCATTATTAAATACAACACCAATGCCAACCATATCTCTTTTTTCCATCATGGGCCTAATGCGCGATTCGCCGCTAAAACTTACTGTGCTATACGGAACGGGCACCGCGCGCCATTGTGTACGGTAAATGGCCCCCACACGATAATCGCCATTAAAAAAACCGGTAAAGGCAGGGTTTAAATTAAGCAGCGATCCGTTGAATTGCGAAAAATGAATATCCTGGGCGAAGGAATTAACGCCTGTAATAAGTATAAGTGCTATAAGGCTTTTTTTGAAGAAGCGCATATAACAAATATAGTGATTTCATTTTTGAAATGAAAGCAAGTCTAGAAGTCAGTATTGGCGGGGGTTTGGTGCTAAAACAAGGCCGTTTGCACCCCCGGTAAATTCGGTTCTTCAACTGAATTTTTTATACCATTACCGGTAATGTGAAAAACGCGCGTTTCCTTATAGCGAGATGCTACAATTACTTCTGTACTCCCGCGATGTTCTTCAAAGGCCGCTGCAGCAATTTGCGGATCGTTATTTTCTTTAGATAAATGGGATAAAAAAACATGGCTCAAAAAAGGAGCTCTGTGTTTGGTGAATAATTCAACGGCCTGTTCGTTGGATAAATGGCCTTTATCGCTGCTGATCCTTCTTTTTAAATAA
>CAYYUS010000331.1:0-4017 GCA_964474925.1 uncultured Akkermansia sp.
GCCGGTAATGCCTGAAAGTTTAATACATATTACTAAAAGAATAATGTAAATAATACTTTTAATCGACTCTAATTTACTATTTCCTTTAATATTGCCCATGCTGTAAGTGAAATTAGATAAGTTGTACGAGAAGGTTCCGGTTAAAACTGATAAGCATAATAGTAAATTATTCAAATCACCTATATAAAATGCTGAGCCAACCCAGACAGTAATAAGTTCTTTATTGAATATAATAAATCCTGAAATCATCATAAAAAGTGTGAAACTAAAGATTGTAATATACCTTTGTATTATCAAGCTAATTTTCGCATGATCTCCTTCAGCAAATAAATTTGAAAATGCCGGCAATAACGATTGGGATGGAATATTCACAAAACTTTGAAGTACGCGGATCGGTCTGCGGGTCAGTTCTAATATCGTAACTGCATGCGGCCCCAAATAACGTGATATGATCACCAAGTCAATATTTGAAGCAATCGTGCCAAAAAATTTACTAAAAAAAGTATATGAAAATAATTTTAGAAAGGATTGAAAATATCTTTGACTAAAATTTAATTTTATATTTTGATTTTTTAATAAGGCAACAAGAAAAAACGCATAAATTATACTTGATGATAAACTTTTAAATAAACTTGAATAAGCAATTGACGCTAACCCATAATCATTTAAAAGCAAATAAACATTTAAAACAATAGCTAACAAACCTGTTATTGTTAAAATCACGCCTACTTCTTTCGTTTTCTGAAAGCCAAGAATGGCACCACTCAAACAAAATGAGAATAAAGTAATGCATGTGGCGATCGCATTAATTTTATAGGCATAAAGTAAATCTGTTAATGGTATTTTATTTGACACTTTTAAAATGTCCTGAATAAAAAAGGATAAACCAAAACTTATCAAAAACGCAATAAAGGTAACAATCATTGATTTTTTGAAGGCAGAGGATAAGATGTATTCAAGAGTTTTTTTGTTTTTTTTTGAATAGGCTGCTGAAACTTTTTGTATTAATACATCACCAACTCCAGGATCAATAATAGTTATCCAAGTTAGTATATTACCAGAAGCAAGCCAAACGCCAAAAAGTGCATTATCGATATATTTAAGATATAATGGAACAATAAGTACCCCGTTAGCGAATCCTATTATTGTTCGCAAATAAAAAAAGAATAAATTCCACTTGGTGGTTGAAATTCTACCCATGAATTAGTGAATGGGTCTTAGACTTAATTGTGTCGCAAATGAACAATATTTGCTCTGTGCTGAGATCAAAATAAAGAGGCAGTCGAACTAAGCAATCTGTATATCTATCTGAGTTTGAAAGAGGCCTTCCATCATGTTTGTCTTTATAATATTCAGATTTGTGTAAACTGAGATAATGAAAGACGGCAAATATTTCCTGATCTTTAAGTGTCTTAATGATTTGAGAACGTTGACTTTCGTTTTCACAAACTAAAAAAAACATATGCCCATTATTAGTTGCATAGTCGGGTATGTTCGGTAAAGTTATGTTGTTTTTTGAACTAAATTCTAGAAGATTGTCATAATAAAGCTGCCAGACTACTTTTCTTTTTTCTTGAATTGAGTTTAAGTTTTCTAATTGCGCCCATAAGTATGCTGCGATTATCTCTGATGGTAAAAAAGACGATCCTGTATCAACCCATCCATATTTATTCACTTCCCCTCTGAAAAATTCGGCTCTGTTAGTACCTTTCTCCCAAATAATTTCCGCTCTTTTGATAAAACGTTCATCATTAATGGCGAGTAAACCTCCTTCACCGGCATTAAGATTCTTTGTTTCATGAAACGAAAAGGCGGCCATATGCCCAATGCTACCAAGTGGTTTTTGTTTGTGATATGAGTCTATTGCCTGAGCAGCATCTTCAATCACTATTAGATTATATTTATTTGCAATTGCCATAATTTTGTCCATGTCACAGGCAACCCCGGCATAATGCACAGGGACAATTGCTTTTGTTTTTTTAGTTATTAAGCTCTCTAATTGATCTGCATTCATATTTGGATGATCTTTCATGCTGTCAATGAAAACTATTCTTGCTCCTTGTCTTACAAAAGCTAATGCGGTTGAGACAAATGTATATGAAGGGATAATTACCTCGTCTCCTGGTTCTATATTCGCTAAAATCGCACACATTTCTAAGGCATCGGTACATGATGTTGTTAGCAATGCCTTTTTGAAGCCATAGTTGTCTTCGAAGTACTTGTGACATTTTTTTGTAAAGATGCCATTTCCGGAAATGTGACCTGAATTGACTGCTTCAATTATATATTTAGTTTCGTCACCAGTAAGATAGGGTTTATTGAAAGGTATTTTATAAGAATTCATCTATTTAAATTTTGACCTGAAGTTTTTCAATGGAATAATACTTTCTCTGGAGATATCGTCAATAGCATCGTTTATTACAAGTAAGCCTGTGCCACAGATAACAATAGGTTTGCTGTTTTCAATAAAGATTACCTTCCCTGGGTGTCTATTTTCAATATAAACATCGTTATAAACTAAGGCATCGAATATTCTAATTGTACTATTATTTAGTAATGTTTTTGCGCCATTGTACGGATAGCCAACGCTATCAATGAAACGTTTAATATTTGTGGCTGAATCATTCCAGTTTATTTTGTAGTCATCTTCATCTAACCAAATGGAATAACTAGCGTCTTCTTCGGTTTGCTTAATTGTTTGTAATGGGATGTTGTTTTTTATTTCAAAAATTATTTTATCCAGAAGTTCAATGTAGCATCTACTAATTTTATTTATGGCTTCTGAAATTTTAACAGGATATTTGATGGTTATTTTAGACTGAGAAATAATATCCCCCCTGTCATATTCGTTAGAGGCAATTAGAGCTGTTACACCAATTTCATTTTCCCTATTGATTAATGAGCTAACGAGAGGTGCAAACCCTCTATATCTTGGTAGTATTGAATCATGAAAAACTATTAGGCATTGACCTTGATTGTGTTTGATTAGCCATCTCCAGCTAATGGCAATTAGAAATTTCGATTTCGTAGAATATGAATTAACTCTTTCTATTACTTTAATTTGATTTTTATTACATGTTTCAACGATTTCATCAAAATAGTCTTTTTGAATATTCTCATCTTTAGAAACTATAATCTCTTCAATAATATCAATGTTTTTGGAGTCAATTATATTAGTAAGGCATTCATATCCTTTTTTACTCATTAGGTAAAATGTAATTTTGTTCATCATTTTAATGAATTATTAATTTTATCCATGACTAAATTAAAATCTAGTTTTGCATTTATAAGGCTGAGTTCTTGTTTAAATTCTTGCTTTAAATTTTCGTCAATGAATATGGCATTTTTTATAACTTTCATCAACCCGTAAGAATCCTTTTCATTAGCTATAAATCGGCGAAGTTTTCCAGAATAAAATTCATTTATGTATCCAAGATCAAAAGAAATAACTAAAGTTTGACAAAGGATTGATTGCAACACCATGGTCGGTCCTGTTTCTTCAATCGATGGACTAATGAAATAGTCTGAAGCATTATATGCTTTAGCAAGTATTTTATAATCTGTGACATAACCAAGTTCAATGAAATTAAATTTAGAAGTAGGCCACTCGTTGATATCACATTTTGTTCCTGCAGTTAAAAACGTAATTTTTTTTGAATCAAAGTTTAACTTCTCAAGTTCTTGTAACAATTTAGAAAGTGCATCCTTCAATATTCCCATACCTTTTCTTTTATCTTTTTGTGATACTGCACCAAAGAAAAAAACAAACTGATCAGGTTCAATAGTAAAGTCTTTCTTGCAAACAGATTTATTTTCAGGAAAGAAAATATTTCTGTTTGGTATGGGATATATTTCTCCTATTGTACGCTTACTTTTAAATATAGTAGAATTTTCAATCTGTTTTTTTATCTGAGAATTACAAGCAAAAAGAGTAATGTCAGCTTTTTGAATATAATTTGTTTTAAAACTCATATTGAGCGTAGCTTGTGCTTTGTTTCTTTGGGAATAAATAGCAGG
>CAYYUS010000332.1:0-3997 GCA_964474925.1 uncultured Akkermansia sp.
CATTAAGCAAAGCACAAGATCTTGCTACAATGTTGAACGGAACAGCTCTATCACTTAATGATCTAAATGCTTATGATAAAGGTTTTGATGTATTGATCATTTGCACATCAGCTTCTCAGCCTATTATAACGCACGATATTTATCGCTCATTGCTTCAAAAAGAAACTAATAAAAAAGTATTGATCGATCTTTCTATCCCTGCAGGAATTGAAGCAAGTGTTGTAAAGGAATATCCATCTTTTTATATTGATATCAATTCGTTAAAGGAACAAGCAGAGGTAAATATGAATTCGCGCTTATCAGAAATGGCAAAATGCGAGGAGATCATTAGTTTTAAATTGGAAGAATTCAAGCGCTTACAAAAAGAACGTTTAGTAGAATTGGCCTTTGGTGAGATCCCCCGCCAAGTGCGCGCTATTAAAGATGTAGCATTAACTGAGGTTTTTGCAAAGGAAATTAGCGGGTTGGATACCAATAGCAAAGAGGTTTTAGATAAAGTAATTGGGTATATCGAAAAAAAGTACAATGCTGTGGCAATGAAAACAGCAAAAGAGGTATTCCTTAAGGATGAATAAAATTCCTTAATTTCGCACAACATTCATGAAAAAGATCATTATAGGCACCCGTGGCAGCGATTTAGCATTGTGGCAAGCAAACTACACTAAAGAATTATTAGAGGGAAAAGGCTGCGAAGTAGAGTTAAAGATAATTGAGACCAGCGGCGATAAAAGCCAAGAGTGGAACACCAGCTTTGATAAGATGGAGGGGAAAGGGTTTTTTACCAAGGAATTAGAAGACGCTTTATTAAAAAAGGAAATTGATCTTGCAGTTCATTCGCATAAAGATCTGCTCACAACAAATCCAGAAGGATTAATTATCGCCGGTGTATCAAAGCGAGGAAATCCTTCTGAATTATTACTCATCAAAAAAACATCAGTTGATTCCGACAAACAATTCTCATTAAAAAAAGGTGCCGTTGTTGGAACCTCTTCAGCGCGTCGCAAATCGCAACTCTTAGCGTTTAGACCTGATGTTGAAGCAAAGGATCTTAGAGGAAATGTACCAACACGCATCAAAAAATTAAAAGAAGGTGATCTAGATGCTATATTAATTGCATTGGCCGGTCCTGAACGTTTGGAATTAGATCTAAGCGATTTTCATGAAGAGGTATTAGATCCAAAAGTATTTGTGCCTGCACCTGCGCAAGCTGTTTTAGCATGGCAAATTCGTGAGGGCGATGATGATCTGTTCAATAAATTTGATGATCTAACAGATATTGATGTACAAACACAAGTGCGAATTGAACGTGGCGTTTTAAGTTTAATGGATGGTGGCTGTCAATTACCATTAGGAGTTTATGTAGATACCGAATTTGATCATGAAGATAGGCCGGTGTTTCATACCTATGTAAGTATTGCAAAAAAGTGGGACGAACAACCTGTACAATTATATATTGCTACCGGAAATTCGGAAGATCTGGCGGAGAGAATTGTAAATCACTACACGAATTTAAAACCGCAGAAAGTTTTCATATCAAAGGATCTGAGAGAGCAGGATTACTTGCCAAGAGCTTTGGGTAAATTAAAATTTGATGTATTAGGAAAAAGCCTAATAGAATTTAAAGAAATTAAAATAAGATTATTACCGGTAACCGAATGGATATTTTTTAGCAGCAAACACGCCGTAAAATATTTCATGGGGCAAAAACCCGCCATTGGTAAAGTAAAATTTGGATGCATTGGTTCGTCAACATCAGCTGAGTTAAGATCTTATGGTCATAGAGCAGAATTTATTGGCCAAGGAACAGATACCAAATTAATAGGTAAACAGTTTGCATCAAAAGTAGGAAGCAGCAAAGTGCTTTTTCCTATTGCAAAAGATAGTATGCGCACCGTGCAATGGCAAATGCCTAAAAGTGATAATGCTATTGACTTGAATGTTTATTACACAGTAAAGCATAGTATTGAGATAGATGACACGTATAATATTTTAGTATTTACTAGTCCAAGTAATGTAGAAGCGTTCTTCGAAAAAAATAAACCAAAGCCTCACCAAAAAATTGTAGCCATGGGTGATGCAACTGAACTTGCTTTGAAAAAATTAAAAATGAAGGAGATCACAAAACCTGCATCCTTTGATGATCTTGGATTGGTGCAAGCCATATTAGGGCGCTCTGTATAGGCATTCCTATTTACTTTTAAATACGGAAGCTTCAATAAAGATTTTTTGTCTTTAATGGTCTATCCTCTAAATGTTGTTTTCGTTTCTCGTTCTGCAATTCTATCAGTGAAGGAACTCCCAAGTAATTAATAGGATTTCCTAACAGCGTCTTTTAATTCACGAGAAGTACGCGGTGTTTTATTATCTAAAGCAGCAGGAACATCTACAAATCGGTTGTTTATTTTCCAAAAAGATCCGGTTACAAGGTCAACAATGGTTCCAATACCAAATGTGAAAAAGCCTTCAAATATTAATAAACCAATTGCTGGCTTTCCTTTAAGTGTTACTGTCCCTTTTTTATCCCCACTTTGAAAATCTAATACGTTGGTGCGCTTAGCTTTTATTTTAACCCCCTCATATTTATAAAGCGTTTTAGTGTTACCCATTTCTTCTCTAAACGCTGTAACATCTTCTGTTAGCACCATTTCGCCGTTGTAATTTACATTAACGTTTTTTGGAGCCTCAACAAGTACAATGTGCTTTTTTCCCTGAATGGTCATACAACTTGTTGCCAATAGTGAAGCAGCTAAAAATAGAATGATGATTTGTTTCATAATGTTTTAATTTTATACTGAAAATAGTAAAATAATTTCAAATTTTGCAGTGCGCACTTCAATTAAAGCACTAAACTGAGCGATGTGCAATTATGGTACGACCCCATTAGTTAAGCCTAAATAACCGCCATTTTTACACAAATTTTAGCCCAATTCCCCCTAAACTGCTGATAGAGAGCCCTTAAATACTGGTTTTATAGCAAAATAGTTGTATCTTTGCGGCCTTAAAAAGTACAAACATGTCTGAAATTAGAAACATTGCCATTATTGCCCACGTTGACCACGGTAAAACCACCCTGGTAGATAAAATTTTACATCAATGTAATTTATTCCGTGAAAATCAAGCAACCGGAGAATTGATCTTAGATAATAATGATCTGGAACGTGAGCGTGGTATCACCATTCTTGCAAAAAACGTTTCCGTTAAATATAAAGGAACTAAAATTAATATTATTGATACTCCTGGTCACGCCGATTTTGGTGGTGAGGTTGAGCGTGTGATGAACATGGCTGATTGTGTTATTTTATTAGTGGATGCTTTTGAAGGACCAATGCCTCAAACGCGTTTTGTTTTACAAAAAGCAATTGCTGCAGGTAAAAAAGCAATTTTAGTTATTAATAAAGTTGATAAACCAAATTGTCGTCCTGAAGAAGTACACGATAATGTTTTTGATCTTTTCTTTAACCTAGATGCAACTGAAGATCAATTAAATTTCCCAACCGTTTACGGTTCAAGTAAGCAAGGTTGGATGGGACCAGATTGGAAAACACCTACTGCAGATGTAACACATTTATTAGATGTGATCATTGGAAATATTCCTACAGCACCAAAAAGAGAAGGAACTTTACAAATTCAAATCACCTCGTTAGATTATTCTTCATTTATTGGTCGTATTGCTGTTGGTCGTATTTTCCGTGGAATTATTAAAGAAAATATGCCGGTGAGCGTTGTAAAACGTGATGGCAGAATTCAAAAATCTCGCATTAAAGAATTATTTGTTTTTGAAGGCTTAGGAAAAATGAAAGTTTCGGAAGCTGAAACTGGTGATATTTGTGCCTTTACAGGTATTGAAGGATTTGAGATCGGTGATACAGTTGCTGATTTTGAAAATCCGGAAGGCATGCCAACAATGACCATTGATGAGCCAACCATGAGTATGTTGTTCACCATTAATAACTCTCCGTTTTTTGGTAAAGATGGTAAATACGTTACATCTCGTCAC
>CAYYUS010000333.1:0-3994 GCA_964474925.1 uncultured Akkermansia sp.
CTTGATCAATAAAACAAGTATCAACACATGAAAACAATGCGGTAGGGTTAACTTTTCCAATAATAGAGAAAGTAGAACTATTATTGTCACACCCACCTGTGGTTGTTACTTCAAGCTGAAAAGTACCATTATACAATCCCTGCAAAGTATCAGCAGTAGTTTTGTTCAATGAGGTTTGAATAGGATTTCCTTGTCCATCCTTCCAATAATAATTCCACGGACCGGCGCTGTTACCAATTGCAACTATTTCGCCAATATTATTCTGGCAAGTTGGTTGACTTACATTGGAAGTAACCTGTAAAGTATTTAAGGTAATTGATAGAATAAAACGTGCAACCGTGGTTGTATCTGAAAGATTAAAAACATAATCAGAAGTTGTAAGATCAGTAGTTGTTGATGTGAATCTGTCAAATAAACTAACACAAGCTCCAATAGGCAAACTATTTTCAGAGGAAGTTAAGCTGTATGTTCCGTTATACCCTGTTAGCGTTTTTAAATACGTTGTGTAAGTTCCCGAAACCTGAGGCATACCACTTATTTGAAGAAGATCGTTCCGTTTTGTAAAGCCATGTAAGGAGCGTACGGATCTTGACCTGCAATTTTATATGCATCATATTCCTTATCAAAATTAGTTGTTGACGCTTGATCAAAATAAATAACGCTTTCTTCGCCAAAATTGTAAGGACCTCCATTTAAATTCACGCGAAGTAAACTCAATGGATTTTGCGAAGCGTTCTTTAAATACGCCTGAGTTGAAGCAGTTTTATTTGTTTCTGAAGCAGCAAGATTTGTGTTTGCAGTAGCGTGTACATAAAAACCTTGGCTCATTGGAATATTATCGGCTATTCCACCTGAGCCAACAACAGGACTGCTAACGCCGTTCACATAAGTTGCGCTTGCTCCTGCTCCTCCATTAAGATCAGCATTAAAACAATAAATGGCGTTGTCAACGTTTGTATTTCCGTTCCTTAAAAGTGCCCAACTAATTGGTGATGGATAAGGATTGTGTATCAAATTCCAGCCATCATCAGCAGGATTACCTGTATTGGTTCGTGTTAATGGAATTGTTTGATTTCCCTTTCTAACTGTACCGGTAACATCTACTGTAATTCCGTTTGTGGTATATTGTCCATCGCCAACATAAACCCAATAGCCGCTATTTGGTGTAATTGCATCGTTGATCGTATTCATTGGAACATAGGCGGCAAAATCCGAATATGATCCAACTGCTGCTTCATTGTAGGTATAAATAGAAATAAAACCTGGCACATAACCATCAGGGCAAGTTGGACAAGAAATAGCAATATCATCATCCCAATCATTCAACGTTAATGCTGATGAAATTGGTGTTCCCCATAAAGCCCATCCTGTTGCTCCGCCCGGTACAAAACGTTGAACTCTAACATTGCCGATAATATCGCCTGTTCCGGTTATTTGCGCAATGCGTGCAGTTGCTGCAGCTGTTGAAACCATGGTGAACAGTTGCGAATTGGTATTAAATGTTCCACCACTCAGGGTTAAAGTTCCTAATAAATTTTCGGCATTAGTTAATGTAGCTCCGTTGGACGTATTTGACAAAGTGATATTAAAAAAATCAGTTGTGCTGCTTCCGCCTATCGTATGAGCTAACGTTCCATTAAAAAGAACAGTACCACTATTTGCGTTAAACGTTCCGCTATTAATAAAATTACCAACAACTGTTAATTGATGGTTTGATGCAGTAACATCAACAGATGAGCCTGATGAAATTGAAAAATTGCCACTCGATGTAACTGCCGATGAAAATGATTTTACTCCTGCACCTGAAAATCTCAAATGGTTAAATGTTTCTCCTCCTAATTTGTAAAGAGTTTGTGCAGAAGTTGAATTGAACGTAACAGTTGAAGTGCCGGGAGTAAAAGTACCTCCTTGATTTAACCAACTTCCGCCAAGTGTAATACCAAGATTGTTTGAATTAAGCGTTCCTGAGTTAATGCGTATGGTATTTGTAACGGTTATTGCATTTGTAAGCAAACTTGCAGTAGCGGTTGCATTATTAAGCACTAAATTTGGAATAAGCGCGGTTGAATTTATTCTAAATGTACTGCCACCCGGAGTTGTTGCGCTTCCAATTTGTAGCGTTCCGCCATTTACTGTTCCTGATCCGGCTAAGTTTACGTAACCCAGATCCTGATTATTATTTCCGCCCTCACGGTTAATTAAAATTGTTCCTCCACTCATATTGAATTGTGAACCTGCGCTTGCAATTTGAAAAGGCGCTTCAGTTGTGTTGTTTGTACTAACAGAAGGAACAGTAAAACTTCCACCACTCATATTAAAATTACAAGTGCTTGCAGCTGTATTTCCATTAAATCTTCCTGCAACATTTGTAACGCCGCCTGTAAAACTAAATGTTCCACCCGCATATAATAGCGTTTCGTTACTAGCATTTCCAACATTTATTGTACCATTTGAATTACTTAATTTTCCTGATACAATAACTCCATTAGGCAAACTCATGATCGAAGGACCTGAGTTCATCCATAATCCGGCCGTGGACGGTATGGTAACCGCAGCATTAAACGGAGTGATGTTTACAGCGGATGCTTTAGAATATTTAAACGTTCCGTTCTGTAACTTTAAAAAATCCGTTAATACTATAAACGATGTTGTGCTAAATTCAGCAATATTATTAAAGGAGCTACCCATGTTCAATCGGATATTATAAAATCTTGTTTCGATCCCACTTCCACTAATGGTTTGGTTACCATTATTGCTTAAAACTAGTTCTGCATTTCTATTATTATTCCTGTAAAAATTAATGGTTCCGTTGTTAGTAATATTACCTCTTGCGTTAACAGTATGTGTTGCGTTTGAACCCGAGACTCTAAATCTGGCATTTGCTGAAACAACTATATTACCATTAACAGTAAATAATCGGTCAGTATTACTTGCGAAGCGCAAATATGCACTTCCACCCATACCAACGGTAAGAGAATTGCATGCTTGGTTTGTTGTTAAGTTAACCCTATGATTACTTGTTATGATCACATTATCTGTTGACAACGGAACGCCAAACGGTGACCATGTTGAAGGATCATTCCAATCGCCATTTCCTGTAGAAGTTTTTGTTTGCGAAAAACCGCTTGAAAATTGAAAAAGAAAAGCGATCAAAAAAATTGATCGGAAAGTTTTTATCTGAAAAAATAAAGCAGCATTCATTATAATTGTTTTGATGTAAATGTCATAAAAGTTATTCTCGTTGGTATTCAAGGTTTTATATATATCAACTAAGGGTTTTAATTGCATCGCGTATTAAGCAACCTAAAAATTACGATTATTTTACGTAACTAAATCAATTTAGTTACAAATTTTAGACGAAAAAGGGCTATTTAAAGTGTAAAGAAGAAATTGAATGGTTAAACACGTAAATACGTTCGACAGTTTGGTTTACTTCGTTTAGGAAGAAAAAACCTAATTAATCTAAAACATGCGAAATAATTAAAACACAAAAGCAAACTGTTGTGGATGATCACTTTTTAAAGAAGATCTGCTTATCAAAATTCAAATACAAGCCAAAATCGCAACTAAATCTTTTAAAATCTATATCCCATTGCGGTTCTGTTCTTAAAGTTAAAGTAACCTGTTTGGCTAATTTGAACTTTGAAGTTAATCGCAACATTAAATAATTTCTAAAGCTTTTATAAGTACCTGCATAAGTTACCGACGATGATTCGCTTGAATACAATGCGCCTCCAAATTCACTTATATAGTCGCTGCCATACCAATACGACAACATTAGGTCCGAACCAAAAACATTAATTCCAATATTGGCCAACATGCCATCACCATAGCGTTTGTATATATATACTGATGTATCCTTTGTGTTATTCATGTTTCCAACATAACGTGTATCAAAGTATACGTTCTTTAAATGTTTCTTATTTAAATTGTATTTAAAATAAACACCTGCACTACCGTTCAAGTGCGTATAAACACCTTCTTTATCCGGACC
>CAYYUS010000334.1:0-3975 GCA_964474925.1 uncultured Akkermansia sp.
TTTTCCTTATATTTACGGGATCATTTTTTTATGGAAGCCAGCAAGGTAAGAGATACATTTTTAAGTTTTTTTAAGAGCAAAGGACATCATATTGTTCCAAGTGCGCCAATGGTTGTTAAGGGCGACCCTACGCTTATGTTCAACAATAGCGGGATGGCTCCTTTTAAAGATATTTTTTTAGGGAATTCCCCCATTAAATATCCGCGAATAGCAGATACACAAAAATGTTTGCGCGTAAGCGGGAAGCACAACGATCTTGAAGAGGTGGGTGTAGATACATACCATCACACCATGTTTGAAATGTTGGGTAACTGGAGCTTTGGAGATTATTTTAAAAAAGATGCCATTAGTTGGGCTTGGGAATTACTCACCGATGTTTACAAAATAGATAAGTCGCGTTTATACGTTACCGTTTTTGAAGGAAGTAAGGATGAAGGTTTAGCTTTTGATCAGGAAGCATATGATACCTGGAAACAATTTGTGAGTGAAGACCGCATTTTGAACGGGAATAAAAAAGATAATTTTTGGGAGATGGGTGATATGGGTCCTTGTGGGCCCTGCAGCGAAATTCATTACGACGGAAGAAGTGATGAAGAAAGAGCGAAAGTTAACGGAGCAACCTTAGTGAATAGTGATAATGCACAAGTAATTGAGATCTGGAATAACGTATTCATGGAATTTGAACGCAAGGCGGATGGATCATTAGTGAAATTGCCAAAGCAACATGTGGATACAGGAATGGGTTTTGAACGGTTGGTTCGCGTGCTGCAAAAAAAACAAAGTAATTACGATACCGATGTGTTCATGCCTTTGATCAATAAGATCGAGGAATTATCAGGACTAAGATATAAAACTGAAAATGAGGAGAGTCACAAAAAGCAAAGGGATATCAATATTGCTATTCGTGTTATTGCCGATCATATTCGCACCATTTCGTTTAGCATTGCCGATGGACAATTACCAGGAAATACAGGTGCAGGATACGTGATCCGAAGAATTTTGCGTCGCGCAATCCGTTACGGCTATCAATCGCTCAACATGAAAGATCCGTTCATGCATCGTTTGGTTCCAACATTAGCGCATCAAATGGGAGCAGCTTTTCCTGAATTGATCTCACAAAAATTACTGATCGAAAAAGTATTGAAGGAAGAAGAAATTTCTTTTTACAAAACATTAGAGTACGGTTTAAAACGTATCGATCAAGTGTGTATTGATGCAAATGTCGCAAAGACAAAAGTGATCGATGGAAAAGTTGTGTTTGAGTTGTATGATACGTTTGGATTTCCTGTTGACCTTACCTCGTTGATCGCTCGCGCTTATGATCTGAGCATTGATGAAGTTTCGTTCAATAAACATTTACAAGAGCAAAAAGATCGATCGCGCGCTGCAACATCTATTGATACCGACGATTGGATCTATACAGAGCACGGTAAGACCTTGCAAGGTGAAAAAGAAACTGAGTTTGTAGGTTACGAAGAGTTTGAATGTGAAGCGAGAATTGTTCGTTTTAGAAAAGTGAAAGCAAAGAACAAGGAATTATATAATATCGTTTTAAGTAAAACTCCTTTTTATTCGGAAAGTGGCGGGCAAGTTGGTGATAGCGGTGTGTTAGAGAATGTAAATGAAATGATGCCGATCTTTGATACAAAAAAAGAGAATGGTGTGATCATTCATTTTAGCGATCGCTTACCTGAAAAGCTGGAAGCAACTTTTACAGCTAAGATCGATAAGAACAAACGCATACTCATTGCGAATAATCATAGTGCAACACACTTGATGCATGCGGCATTAAGAAAAGTTTTGGGAACGCACGTTGAACAAAAAGGAAGTTTGGTAAATAGCGATTACTTACGTTTCGATTTTTCGCACTTTAGTAAGGTAACGGATGAAGAGATCGCACAAATAGAAAAAATTGTAAACTCTAAGATCAGAAAGAATATAAAGAAGTCGATCAAATTGATGCCAATTGATGAAGCCAAAAAAACCGGCGCCATGGCTTTATTTGGCGAGAAGTATGGAGATATAGTTCGCGTTGTAACTTTCGGTAAACATTATTCAATTGAATTATGCGGAGGAACGCATGTGAATGCAACAGGGCAGATCGGATTCTTTAAAATAATCTCTGAAGGCGCTGTAGCTGCAGGTATTAGACGTATTGAAGCGATCACATCTGTAAAAAGTGAGGCGTTCATTAATGACCAATTACATCTTATTAGTGAGTTAAAGAATACACTAAAAGGAAGTAAAGATGTTTTGAAGAGCGTGAGCGGATTGATGGAAGAAAATGCAGAGCTTCAAAAGCAATTGCAAGGATTTGTAAAGGAAAAGGCTCAGGCTATTAAGAATGATCTTAAATCGCAGATACAAAATAAGAATGGCGTTAATTTTTTAGCAAAGCAAATTGTTTTTGATCATGCCGAAGAGATAAAGAACATTTTATTTGAGATAAAGAATGAAGTAGAGAATTGCTTTCTTGTATTGGGGGCAGAGATCAACGGAAAACCAAGTTTATCGGTAATTGTAAGCGAGAATTTGGTAAAGGAAAAGAATCTAAATGCCGGAAATATTGTTCGCGAATTAGCTAAAGAAATAAATGGCGGTGGTGGTGGACAAGCATTTTACGCGCAAGCAGGAGGAAGTAAGCCGGAGGGTTTGGCCGCTGCTATTGAAAAAGCAAAAACATTAATATAAAAATAAAACAAATGAAGAAGATCGCCATTATGTTGGTTATGATATTCGCTTTTGCGGGTATAACTAAAGCGCAAAGTACTGCAACTGAATTTTACGATTCAGGATTTAAAAAATACGAGAATAAGGATTACAAAGGCGCGATCATGGATTACGATCGTTGCATTGAAAAGGATCCAAAAAATGCAGATGCGTATTACAATCGTGGAATGGCAAAATATTCATTGGCGCAAGATGATGAAGCAATTTTAGATTATAACAAATCTATTGAATTAAAACCGGGTGTGTTTGATGTATACTATAACCGTGGTTTATGTTATTTCTGGAAAAAGGAGTACAATAAAGCAATCACTGATTTTAATATCGCTATTAGTATTAAATCTGATCATGGAAAATCATATTGCTATCGCGGCGCTTGCAATTATTACCTGGCAAAGGATGAGGAGGCTAAAAAAGATCTTACCATGGCCATTGGATATGATCAAAGTTATGCTTGGAGTTATTATTACAGAGCGCTTGTAAAATATGCGGCGGTTGATGATCAAGGATGTATTGATGACCTTACTTTGGCGATCGCTAAAAATAGTAACGAATATTTGTTTTACTATCAGCGTGGTTTGAGTAAATATTCATTAAAGGATTATAACGCTGCTATGGCCGATTTTAATATGACCATTGGTTTAAAAACATCATACTCTAGTGCATACACATGGCGCGGAACTACGTTTTTTGCTCAGGCAAAAGATGACAATGCCATTGCCGATTTTAATAAGGCATTAGAAATGAATCCTAACGATTCTCAGGCTTACCATTTCCGTGGTTTATCTAAGAGTTACAAAAAGGATACAGCAGGAGCTTGTGCTGATCTTAAAAAAGCCAAAACGCTTGGGTACGCTAAATCGCAGGCTGAATGGGAAAAATTAGGTTGTAAATAATGTCTTTCATTCATAAAAAAGGAGTAAACCTTTTAGCACGCACGTTACTAAAGCCTTTTGCGGGAATGATCCCCAAAAAGTATCACTTTGCAATCAACGGCACTATCACTGTTGATCTTGGCGATAACAAAAAGATGTTGTTCCATTCTAATCCAACAAGCAATGTGTTTAATATGCTTTTTTGGGGAGGAATAAAAGGATTTGAATACAGTGAATTCAAAGTGTTTACCAAGTTAGTTCCGAGTTCAAAATTATTTTTAGATATTGGCGCTAACATTGGATACTATTCTTGTGTAGCAAAAAAGTTCAATCCATCTATTGCGGTTCATGGTTTTGAGCCCATGCCTTCAGC
>CAYYUS010000335.1:0-3971 GCA_964474925.1 uncultured Akkermansia sp.
ATATAACCACCTTCCAATGCTCCGGCATTCATGTTACCTTTATTCATGATATAATCCTTTCCTACAATTTCAACAGGAACGATCTGATCACCGATCAAATCATGACAACCTCCGCTTGGATTCCTTACAGAATCATCTGCTGTGGTAACAGCAATAGGTTTATTAGAAGAAATAATGGTGCCCGATAAGTTATTGCCGGGAACATTTGTATTTTGAACCGCATTCTCCAAAGTGTACGCATCGCCCGGATTTACTAAAAGTATACTATATGTTACATTTGCAGCATGACCAATAATGTTACATTTTGGTGTGATCCACACAACAGTGTTAGCTTTTGTACCAACTAAATTTATTTGTTGTTTTGGTTGGTTAACACCTGGAGGTGTGCTCCCAAAATCTGTTTTGAACTGGTTGAACCAATTGGTTTGATGAGGAACAACGAATTCTGTACCCAAACCATTTTGACCTTTTAAGGACATTGTTTCAGGATTATTTCCGGTTGTGATCACATCATATGCGATAGAAATGTTGGATGTAGAAGAGAAGTACAAACCATAAGGCACAACTTGATCAGCCGGTCTTACCTCTAATGAATCCCAACCTCTATTTGCAATTGTTGCAGCTCCATCGCGCCAAAACGTATAATCAAACACACTGTTTGCCAGGATGACGATAGTTGTATCATATTTATTTGGTGCAATTGCAGCAGGCTGTCTTAATCTAACCGTTGTGGTTGGCGCCGCAAATGTTGCAATGTGAACTTTGATCGGATGCCTTGCAGCGTGATCAGGAGTTACCCAAGGTGCAGCGAACCAAAAGGCAGTATCTATCTGCGCGAAAGTTGGCGTTACTTTAAATAGCGTTAAAAGTAACAGTATGGCTAGTTTATTTCTCATTATTTCTTCTTCTGACTTTTAATGTTTGTTTTCATACTATTATCTATAGTATTTAATTCATCTTCATCGGCAGCTTGAACCTTATCCTTAACAACACCCTTTTTACTAAGCAAGGTGTATGTTAAGATCAATTCATGCGAACCATTATTGTATTTACGTAAGTTGTTCATGGCAATATCGTAGCTGTAACCTAACGTGAACTGTTTACTAACTGTAACACCAACAAGTCCGCAAAGCGAATTGTTTTGCCATTGCTTTGCAATTGAGCTCACGGTTTTTGCGTGACGGAAACTAATACCTGCCCATAACATAGATTTATAAGTACACTTGATATTATACTCAATTTCAAAAGGCGCAGGAGAATTAAAGCGCATTAAAATAGATGGTTGAAGAACATATTCCTTTTTCTTTTTATCAAGCACCTGATTAAATCCGGAGTATATATAGAAGTGTGGCGTTAAACGTCCAATGGTATTATCCCAACGAATTTTTCCGCTTGGTAATTGTTGGCCACTCACTCCAAAAAAGAATTTTTTGTGATACAATAAAAATCCTCCGTTTGCATCAAACGCGTTTGCATTTAAAATACTTGAAGCTAAAAATTGATCATCCTTATCATAAGGTCTTGCGTTATAAACTTTCACGTTGTACTGAACAAAACCAAGAGAAAGTCCAAATCCCATTTTCCAATGATCATTCAATTTTAAATGATAGCTATACGACCCATAAATAGAAGTACGATTAAGTAATCCCATTTGATCGTTGATCACTGTGCCGCCAACCGCCATTTCCGGATGTTTTTTTAATGTTCCATAACCAGACGCCATGTAAGCTCGAGGTGCTCCTTCAAAACCTGTCCACTGTAAACGTGAACCTGCATTAAACTGCATTCCTTTAAAGGTGCCTGCAAAAGCGGGGTTATACAAATACTGATTTAGTAAGATGTTGGTGAATTGCGTTTGTTGTTGAGCTTTTGTTTCTGTGGCAACAAGCGCAAACATTAAACACATCAGTGCAAACATTTGCTTACTGAAGTTTAGTTCTATTGTTTTGATCCTTGACATATCTTAATTTTTTTCTCTAAACACTTATTTTAATAATGTAATATTCCCTTTAATGATGCCCGGTTTATCAGGATCTTTAAGATCTATTGTATAATAATACGCCCCAACCGGTAATGCGTCACCTCTGTAAGTTCCGTCCCAGGCATTTGAATATCCAGTTGATCTAAAGATAGATTCGCCCCATCTATTAAATATTTCTATTTCCGCATTTTTATAAAAGACATCTATAAAATCCAATCGCCAATAGTCATTTTTACCATCACCATTTGGAGAAATAACATTTGGAATAAGTTGTGTGATATCATTTACCACATTAATTATCCCAACCACTAAGCTATAGGAATCTGTACAACCAAATTGATCGGTTACAACTTGTGTTACTGTGTAATTGCCATTACTTGTATAGATAGATGACGGATTTTGCAGATTACTTGTAGTACCATTTCCAAAATCCCATGCCCATCCAACAGAATATTTAGAAGAATCAATAAAGTTCACATTGGTTCCTAAAGATAATTGCCCTGAATTATATGCCGTGAATTTAGCATCTGGTTTTGGCGTAATGTTTATTGTTTGAACCAATGCACTCATACAACCATTTGATGAAATGATCTGATGCGTTACAGAATATTTTCCATCGGTAGGGAAAATAAAGCAAGTGTCTTTTGTTACACTAAATCCAACGCCGCCAAAATCCCAATAATGATTGGTGATAGGTATTGTTGAAGGTGGCAAAATAGTTGAACTATCGGTGAAACAAATGTTTTGTGCAGCACCCGTACATAATCTATTGTAGCCCCATTTAATGTTGGGAAGAGGGAAAACAGTTGTTGGCTTTCTTATGGTATCATAACAACCAAAGCTGTTATTTACTACAAGCATTACCGTAAAAGTTCCCGGAGCGGTATATGTTATTGCCGGATTTATATTGTTAGAGGTTTGACCATTTCCAAAATCCCACTGCCATCCGCTTAAAGATCCGATACCTGAAGGAGTAATAGATTGATCATTGAATTGTGTTCCTTGATTTAAACAAACTGTATTTGAAATAAAGTTCGCGGCTGGTTTATCTCTAAAATCAATTCGTATTTGATCCGTTGCGCCCAAACAAATTCCATTTGCCGTTGTTGATACAGTTAAAATAACAAAACCATTTGTTGTTTCGGTAGGAGTTGCGATGTAGGTGGTAGTTTGAGCTGTAGTTGAAGGCACAAAACTTCCGGTACCTCCACTCCAAAGTACAGTACTTGATGAAGTTCCGGTGATCACTGCATTCAAAGGAATAATTGGATTATTCTTACAACTATTAAGATCGGCTCCTGCACTCACAATAGCAGGTGTAGTAAAATGAACATAAACGCTATCGGAAACGCTTTTACATAAAGCATTTGGCGGTGTAGTAAGTTTTAATTTTATTGGCCCTGTACTCAAGTCAGATAAACTTGGTACATAATTATTAATTAACGCTATATTATTTGGAATAAATATACCGCTACCGCTTGTGGTCCAAATACCGGAAGGAATGCTATTGCTGATGTATCCGCTCAAATAAACCGTTGAGTTATTACTACATCTTACCAAACTAGAAGTTGGTGCCGCATCTACTATAGGCGCTTTTTGTAAAATGATCTTTACGGTGTCTTTTTCCGCCGCGCAAATTCCATTATTGATACTCGTTAATAATATTTTTATGTACGGTAAAGCGGTGTCGCCCGGTAATGCTGTGTTATAAATGGTTGAAAGAGATGAAGAATTCACCACAGTTCCGGTTGCAGGGGCAACAGGCGACCATGTACCTTGACTAGAAGCTCCAAGAACTGAACCATTCAATTGAATAGTAGCTGTATTATTTGTACACTTGATCTGATCGGTACCTGCGTTCACAATTGGTCCTTGTAAAACTCTAACTGCAACTGTACTCGAAAGATTAGGACAAATTCCTGTTGATGTTAAATTAAATATCACAAGTCCACCGGTCCAAGGCGTTGGTGTTGGCACAGGCACTAATGAT
>CAYYUS010000336.1:0-3959 GCA_964474925.1 uncultured Akkermansia sp.
TGCAACAATTGAGTGGGAGTAGAATAATTATGAATTAGGAGTTATGAATGATGAATTAATTTTAATTTGAAAACAAGTATAAAATATTTCCTTTCTTTTGTCTTTTTGCTTTTGACTTTTGTCTTGGCTTCACAAACAAAGTCGAGTAATATTCAAACCATTAATGGTAAAAAATATTATGTACATAAGTTAGACAAAGGTCAGAGTCTTTACTCCATTACTAAAATTTACAATATAAAATTAGATGATCTTTACGCTGAGAATCCCGAGTTAAAACAAGGAACAAAAGCTGGGCAGGAAATTAAAATTCCCTTTGCAGGAGAAGCAGCGCACTTTAATAATGCTACTACTTCAACAACTCCAACTATCAACTCAACACCACGCGTATTTTCAGCCATCGACACTTTAAAATATTCTACACATAAAGTAGCAAAGGGCGAAACCGTTTATGCGATCACCAAAAAATATAATCTTTCTACGGACTATTTTGAAAAATTAAATCCGGGATCAAAAGCGGGATTAAAAGAAGGACAATTAGTTGCCATTGGAGAAAGATCGCCAATAAAAACTTTGACAACTGCCACTAACACAGTTAAACCAACTGCAGATACATTCCCTTTAAAAATTCATTTTCCAAAAAAGAATTTATACAACATTGCGTTGATACTTCCATTTAAGCTGGATCAATTGGAGCTTATTAATTCGCCCGCACTTGTAAAAGCCAATATGAATTTCCCTCAGATAAGTTCTTTGGCCATTGATTTCTACTTAGGATTTAAACAAGCCGTTGATTCGCTCTCTTCAAAAGATTTTAAAGTGAACATGGAGCTTCATGATCTTGACGATAAAGATTCGCTGAACATGGTGAATATTATTAGTAGTTTAGATAAAAAACAAACTGATTTTATTTTTGGTCCCATGTATGCTAATGGTTTTAAAACCATTTCGGTAAAAGCTAAAGAATTGAACATTCCTATTGTTTCACCTATTACTCAACAAAATAAATTCCTATATGAGAATATTTATGCCTCTAAAACAAATCCATCGCAATACACTATGATAGAAGCCTTGGCAGATTATATTCTCGACTCGCTTAAGTCTAAAAAAGCTCGAGTACTATTGAATATCGCTTCGGAAAAAGACGCTAAAGAAATGGGGTTTGTAAAAGCGTTCAAACAATATTATAACGAAAAGGCGCGCAAACTTGGCTATGCATTAAAAGATACATTATCTACGGTTCGCGGCATAGCAGGCATTAAAGCAAATCATGAAAGCGGAATAAAAAATGTGGTTGTCTCGTTAAGTTCCAATCAGATCCTTATTACAGATTTCACAACACAATTAGCTTTATTTGCCGATAAAAAAGATATTACCCTATGCGGATTTGAAGAAACATCAACCTCATTCGATAATATTGATCAAGAATATTTGAACCAATTGAACTATACATTTCCTTCGGCAAATAACCTCACTAATACCAAAACTTATCAAGCAATCGTTGCTAAGTATTGGGAAAAACAAAATACTTATCCCGGTAAATTTTATTTCATTGGATTTGACATTGGCATGTACTATTTAAAGAATTTACGCGATCACGGTGCCGATTTTATTTTCCGTTTGAACGAATTGCCATCTGAAACAAGTTACCTTCGTTTTAAATTCACTCGTCCTGATAATTCAACAGGATTTGACAACAACGGCGTTTATATTTTTAAATACGCTAATTACCAACTGGTAGAAACAGGATGGAAATAAGCAAAGAAAATATTTCCGACTGGCTTAAACAACTTCAAACTACTATTTGCGATGCTTTAGAAAGTGCAGACGGCAAAGCTAAATTCTCTAGTGAAAATTGGACAAGAGAAGAAGGCGGCGGTGGCATTTCGCGGGTAATTCAAAATGGTGCTGTAATAGAAAAAGGCGGCGTGATGTATAGCGCAGTTCATGGCGATGCTCCCGATTTTTTATTTAAAGAGAGTGAGCATACCATTGCAAAAGAAAAAACAGCAAAGCCAAAATTTTATGCTACAGGCGTTTCTATTGTGATACATCCGGTAAGTCCAATGGTACCTATCATTCATATGAACGTACGTTATTTCGAAATGGATAACGGAACAAAATGGCTAGGCGGAGGGATCGATCTAACACCGCACTATATTAATGAAACAGATGCTAAATTCTTTCATTCTGAACTAAAAAAAGTTTGCGATAAACATCATTCCAATTATTACCCAAAATTTAAAAAATGGGCTGATGACTATTTTTTTATAGCGCACCGAAAAGAAACGCGTGGTATAGGCGGAATATTTTTTGATCGCTTAAATCAAAATGAAGAAATGAGCTTTGAAAAAAATCTTGCATTTTGGAAAGATATTGGAAGTAGCTTCACTGGAATTTACACTGAACTCATCAAACGTAACAAGGATAAAACGTTTACTGAGCCAAATAAACAATGGCAACTTTTACGAAGAGGACGTTATGTAGAGTTTAATCTTATTTACGACAAGGGCACAAAATTTGGTTTGGAATCAAACGGACGAATAGAATCTATTTTGATGAGCTTGCCTAAATTTGCTTCTTGGGAATATGATCATCAAGTTGATACAGGGTCGCAAGAAGAAAAAACCCTTTCTCTTTTAAAAAAAGGAGTAAATTGGGTCTAACTATTTCCAAAAAATAGCTTTATCTAAACGTATTTTATAGTTTGTTCCTTTACCTTTTTCAGAATTTGTTTCAAGCTTGGCATTCATTTCCGCAGCCCTTGTATTTAAATTATCCAAGCCGTACCCCTTTTCTATTTCAGAAAAATTAAACCCTATACCATCATCACTTAACTCGATCACAAATTCATTATCGGGAAATATAGTGATATAAAAATTCTTGCACTGAGAATGTTTAAAAGCATTATTGATCACTTCTTGGCAAATACGATACAAATTTAAAGTATGCTCGGGCGACAAGATCCATTGCATTCCGGAATTCACAAAATGAACACTTATCTGCTTAGTACTAAACGTACGTTCGGCAAACTCTTTTATTCTTAATCCTAATTGGTCAACCGATATTTTTTCAGTACTAACTGTCCAAATAGTATCACGCATCAAAGCAGAAGCTTTTCGAACCTGATCAGAAATAGCTTCTATATCCGTTTGATCATTTTTATTGGCAATACCGTTGGCTTTTATATCCAACTGTGAACTTATGATGGTTAATTCTGCCCCCATATTGTCGTGCAGATCACGAGAGATACGCGCTCGCTCACTTTGTACTTTCTTCTGGAATTTTTCTTCAGCTTCCTTGCGTCTTACTTTATTTCTTTGAAATAAAAATGCTCCGGTTAGCAACACAACAAGTAAAATCCCTATTAGGATAAAAATTTGCGTATTTCGTTTAGATATATCTAGTTCCGATCGTGAAATAAGTACTTTTTGATTTAGTATAGTGTTCTCCTTCTCGGCAACATCGTACATAGTTTGCAACGTGCTCAGTTTGGTTTGCATTTCTTCGTTAAACAAACTATCATCCACCTGCTGATAATATTCAAGATATTCATTTGCCTTTTTGTAATCCCCTTTAAACGTTTCAAGTTTATACAAACCCAAATACGCGTTCCTTTCCCAAAGCCAACTCTTGATCTCTTTGGATTGTTTTAATCCTAATTGTAAAAATTCTTCCGCTTTATCAAGTTGTCTCAGATCAACATAACAATTTCCAATATTCACATTAATAATAGAAGAACCGCCCAAAGAACCAATCCGATCATACACTTCCTTTGCTTGGATATAATATTTTAAGCCAACCGCGGTATGACCCAATTCTCTTTCGGCCACCCCCAACTGCTGATAGATCATGGAGAGGTATTCTTCTCGGCAGAATTTCTTACAAGAATCTAATAATGAAGCATAGATCTTTATTGATTCTGCTGCTTTTCCCTTTTTCTTTACAATGATCCCATAATT
>CAYYUS010000337.1:0-3957 GCA_964474925.1 uncultured Akkermansia sp.
TTCCTGTCCCGATGTTGCCCATCTCTTTTAGGGCATCAATTTCCATATCTGTAATAGTATCCATTTTAATATATGGAGTACTTCCAGCACTTACCTCTGTAGCTATTCTTTCTGACAAGTATTTGTCAAGAAATATTTTCACAAACCAAACGTTAACTTTAAACCCAGTTAAAACGTAAGTTCGTTGATAAGCATTAAATTTCCCCTTGTAATAATGTATGTATCCAACATTAGCACCGTTTCCTGAAATCAATAATGCCTCATCATTAAAAGCAAAATGATCAATAAAATAGTACTCCCTAGCACAAGTATAAAACCTATAGTCACCGTCTTGTTTCATTGCATTTGCATCTAACTTCCCCGTTGTAACCTTATCAATTACCTCCCCCAATTTTTTCGTTATCCAACCTTCCTTCGGCTTGAGCAACTCTTGCATAACCCCTTTTTTTATAAACTTCTTTTTCTCAATTAACTTTTCTGTTTGTGAGATTAACTCATCTATATCTGATAAGGCGGTGGCAATGGCGACTTGTTCGTTTTTTTTAGGAGGGAGGGGTATTGGAGTATTTCTTATTACCGCTAACCCAAGATTTTTAATAGTAGAACCAGTAAGTTCATTTTCAAAATACTTCCTTATTTGTGCAGATTGTAAAATTTGAAAAAAGAATTTTTTATCAAGCTTGTCATTAATATTTATATACGCAGCACTCTTGCCAAGAACAATTTTTTCTCCTAAATAAAAAGCAATATTCCCAATTGTTCCATTTATAGATAGCAGAACTGTGTCATCACTTAAATCTCTCTTATGAAGTAAATATTCTTCATTTGATACTTTTTTTGTTTCTTCGCTAATTATAATTTTTCCATTGCCCAAATTGTTGCCATTTACAAAATAATAATCCCCATTATCAGTGTATTGTGGTGTTGAGTGAATACCATCACCAATTTTAGTTGTTAATTTTACTAGTTCAACTATTTCCCAATCAACTGGAATAATACCCAACTCGGTTTGCTTATACCCCTTAGTCATTTCTAGATAAGTATCTTTGTTTAATTCCATACAAATCCCATTTTAGACATGTGAGCGTTTACTTTTTCTTCTAATTCTTTCACATGTTTGTCAATAGCAGGCAAAGGCATTTCATAACGGTCAACTAGCTCTTTTATTCGTCCAGCTAATTGCTGGCTGATACGATTCATTTCAGTTTTAAGCGTTAATTCTATTGTAGGTAACCATTTAAAGTCAATTACGACAGTTTTAATTTCAATAGTAGTTAATTTTGGATACTTTTCATATGCTAATTTATCTAATTCTTCTTCCGCTTTTTTAATCGAACTTTTTAATTCAGTCTGTTTTACATCCAGCTCTAACCAATGAGATAGAATTCCCACTTCATCTTTGTATTCTTTATCCCCTTTTATTTCTTTAAGTCGTTTATTAATCTCTATTTTATTGATTTTATCGAGTGATGCTAATACACCATCTTCAATATTATGTGCTTCTTCTATTTCTAAAATGGAAGATTGACAAGTTTCTAGTTGTTTATTGAGTTCATTTAATTCATCTTGTTCTTTCTTAAAATAACTAGCAACCATTAAATCTTTTGGGATTAAATCACAAGTCCAACCTTTGTCCTTTTTCTTACCCTTATCCTTTCCCGCTTTTACTTCTTCAACTACTCGTCTTGTTTCTGCTTTCCAACCGTCAGCAGCAATGAGGTAAACATCATCCTGCATAGTTTCATTCCAGTAATTCATCAAGTGCTGGTAAACATCATATGGATTAATCAGCTTGGCAGATTTAAAAGCATTTAGTACACTTTCAGATAAAGTACCAATAAGAACTTTAGGTTTAGCGCCTTTATCTAATCCATTTAATTCAGGTAAAACTTGTTTTTTCCATTTTTCATAAATCGCTGAATTTGTTTTTTGCAAATCGTGAAACTCAGTATTTTGGCGAATAGCTGTTTTAATTTCTATTGCACTTAATTTTGCATTGAAATAACCTTTTCTATGGGATGTCTCAAAAAGTGCAATTCTTAAACTTGGCAGTACCGTCCAAAAATCCTGCATTGCATCTATATCAGTTATGGGGATTCCACCATTCAAATGAGCATCAATATCTTGTATATCTTCCTGCTCTGTAGAATCTATATATCTAGGAATATTGAGATTGAAATCGTTTTTGGGATCAGCAATTTCGTCCAAAGGCACCATGCGAGAAAACTTCTCAAGTTCTTCATGCTTGTTAAAAGTATCTACAATTTTATGGATATCCTGTTCTCGAAGGCTATTTTTATTTCCATCTTTTATGAAGCCTTTTGAAGCATCAATCATGAAAATACCTTTTCTTGCTTGTGCATTTTCCTTATTCAATACCAGTATACAAGCAGGTATGCCGGTGCCGTAAAACAAGTTTGCAGGTAATCCAATCACTCCTGCTAAAATCCCGGAATTAATCAATTGTTTTCTAATTACAGCTTCTGCATTGCCTCTAAATAATACTCCATGTGGCAAAATACAGGCTGCCTTGCCAGTGCTTTTCATTGAACGAATAATGTGCATTAAAAAAGCATAATCTCCTTGTTTAGTTGGCGGCACACCCCAATTAAAACGCTCGTATATGTCTGCAGAAGGGGTAATGCCTGTACTCCAATTTTTATCTGAAAACGGAGGGTTTGCAACTACATAATCATAAGTTCGTAATTTATTTCCATCTAAAAATTTTGGAGAAGCTAATGTGTTTCCTGCCATGATTGTGGCTGTTGGGAAATCATGCAGTATCATATTCATTCTTGCCAAACCTGCTGTAGTTACATCCATCTCTTGACCTTCCAGTGTAATACGCTTTCCAGCTTCAGAAGCAACTTTTAATAATAAAGAACCTGATCCACAAGTTGGATCATAAGCAGTAGTAGCTGCAACTGAATTTGATGCATTAATTCCAATAACTTTTGCAAGAATTCTACTTACCTCAGCAGGTGTATAAAACTGCCCCTTACTCTTACCACTTTCCTGTGCGAAATGCTGCATTAGATATTCATAAGCATCGCCAAGTATATCATCATTATCTGCTCGATTTTTGGAAAAGTCTAATGTTGGACTATTGAATATATTGATCAAATTAGTCAATCGATCAACCATTGCCTGATTTTCTCCCAATTTATTTGGATCGTTAAAATCGGGGAAATCACTTCGAGATAAACGTGGATTTGCGTTTATAAGTGTTTGAATTATTTGGGTATTAATTTTGTCACCAATATCGGCTTTACCCCTAAGATCTAACATATCCTTAAAGCTGGAACCTTTGGGTATAGTTACAGGTGGTGCAAAATCATCGCTGTCTGCGTATTTATCTGATACATACTTAATAAACAACATGAAAAGAACATAGTCTTTATACTGAGAAGCATCCATGCCGCCCCTTAGTTCATCACAACTAGCCCAAATTGAGCTGTATAATTCCGATTTTTTAATTGCCATAATTATTTAAATATATACTTGTATTTTATTGATGGATTTATTCAATTTTGAAATCGTAGAATTGCTAAGTTATCAAATAAATAGCAGCAAACATTAATGAATAGTATTATATTTAAACAACTATTTTACACATTATGACCACAACCCAACTTTCCCGAAAACTTAAAACCTCCACCCTGCCAGAAACCCTGACAATTAGGCTTCATAGGGCTATTTCGTGGTTGAAAAGTGCTGAAAAACAGGAGGGCAATTTAGATATAAAGTTCTTATCTCTATGGATAGCATTTAATGCTTGTTATGCGGTAGATATAAATGGGTTTAATTCTAAACCGGAAAAGGCCAAATTGAGAGATTTTACCTCCAGTTTGGTGCAATTTGACCGTATAAGGCTATATAATCTGTTTTGGGAGAAATATAGTGGCCCGGTTAGGGTATTAATTGTCAAGCCCGTGGCTGTATCTATCGACGACCCGG
>CAYYUS010000338.1:0-2751 GCA_964474925.1 uncultured Akkermansia sp.
AAAGATCCCAATAATTGGAAGTGGGGTTGCATTTATCATAACAAGAACGACCATCGTTTGTTCCTTCCAAAGAAGAACCCGGCGTTTGGCATCACTGTAAATTTTGCGAATCCTAAAGCTTATTTAGTGTTTTTGGTGTTCTTTCTTTTTTTAGGCTTGGTTCTTTTTCTTGCTTCAACTGCAAAAAAACAAACACCTTAATGACGCTAGCCTTAAAAAGAAGACATATTTTTATCCTTAGCTTCTTTATTTTTTGCTCGTGCATTTTACTTACACGCATTAACTATTTAATAAATGGAAGAACCGCTATAGGTAAAGTTGTTAACTTTAATGATTGGGCTCGCGGCGGAATATTTGTAGAGCCTATCATACATTTTAAGATGGATACCACAACCATTAGTTTTATTCCTTCTATAAATACAAATTCCATCGATAATGAAACCGTGCCTATTATTTACTTCTCGGTCAAACCAAAGCAAGCTATGCTATTTACCTTCACAGGATTTTGGCTAAACCCACTATTGAGTTTTGCAATACCATACTTTGGAATTATTCTCCCGCTCATTTTTGGTTACATTACTAAAAAAGATGTTATAGTTATTCGAACAAATAAAAGGCCATGGATCCGAAAAATGAATAAATACAAATTTGCTGAGGAGCAATTTGAAAATAACTATCTAAACAAAAAGAGCGTTTAAATACATAACGAAACCTAAACAAAAAAACGCCTCATACATCAACTATGGAACTATTCGTTCACAACTTTAAGTATTCTTAGCTCTTTAACACCGGAAGGCATGAGCCATTTATAAGAATACGATTCTCTAAATCCAATAAGTGCAATGCTGATCGGTGCAAAGATCGAGATCTTTCTCTTTTTAAGATCAGCCTCTTCGGGTAATACTATCATTAAGCGAAACGGTTTGCGAAGCGACCCAATTGTAAATTCAACAATTGAATTCAAACTTACAATGTCCTTTTTTAACTCCGAATCCTTTACAACTTCAGCATTCAAAAGCTCTGTATGTAATTGCTCTTCACCTGGAACTTTTATCTTTTTTAAAAGAGATATTAGTTTTTTATAAACTGATTCTGATATTATTGGTTTCATAAGATATTATGATCTTCTTGGCAAAATTACAAAATAGAGTGAATGCGAATAGTTAAGAAATGTTAGAAGCCATTATCTTAAAAATTTCAAAAAAATTATTGCAATACATTGTACCGCAACAATTCATACGCATGATAATTAACCGTAGATGGCGTTGAAGGAAATGGGCATTTTTTTACTCGCCCCACATTCTTTTTCCAATACGCTCTTTCTACCTCCCATAAATACGTAGTTGATGACTGCGAGGAATATTGGTACGAATAATAAATACAACGAAGATCGGCATAGGTATTGCCCGCCACATTTTTTAAAGTATCTACGTTATAATTATTATTTATTCCCGAACCGTAAGCGCTTGTTGTGGCTGTATAAGCAGGATTAAAAATAATTGTGTTCCAGGCTCCCCTTCTTTCAATGCGATCATAAGGATAAGACACTAATGCATATTCATAATCGGGATCATTAAAACGAATAGTAATATTTTCAACATTATGCGCGGTAGTTGTAGATGTGCTAACTGTTATAGAAGTTACATAAACACTATCAATGGAATTGTCGATACTATCTTTATAGATCCAATAACTTCCCTTTTTAAAATATCCCCAATCCTTTAATGACGATGAAACTAGAACATCTGTTCTTACAACAGGCGCCGGATCCTCTTCCTTTTTACAAGAAGTAAATACAAATAGAAAGGAAAGTATGAATAGTAGGTGAAATTTCACGCTTCAAGTTACAATTTTTTAATGCATACAGCAAATTGGTTTGATGATCGTTAAAACAGCTGCTGTTCTTATTACGTCCCGTGTAAGGGATGTTTCTATCGTTTGCGGGACAAAATGTCCCGTCCAACCGCAGAGAACCGGCGGATATTCAGGTTGGCCGACACATTTTGTGTCGGAAATTCACCTAAATAAAAATATTCTCATAAACGTAACCTCTACTGAAGTTCTGCGTACAATAATATAACTAACCCAATGTAGACTGATCGCATGAGCAAACTACAATTGACATATTTTCTTATCTGCGTAACGCTTGGGTTAAGCTCAGTAGAAGCTCAAAATAACAACTTAGTTCCTCCTAAAAATGTACTCGCTGAATATATCAGCACCGGTGAATTAAATTTGCAATGGAATTCTGATAAAGAGATCCTTATTGTTGCTTCCCCTCATCAATTAAGAACTTCTCCAAACAAAAAAGCGTATAGTCATTGCACTAAATATGGCGGAGGCGCTACTTTAGATGATGGCTTTGTGGTTTACAAAGGCAAAAAGAACGCCATTATCGTTTCAGGACTTGAAATGGGACAGTATTTTTATTTTACAACCTATGAAGCCAATGCAAAAGGTGTATTCAATATTCCGGGACCTCCCCTCACCTCTTTTGTAGTTTGGAGTATTGGCACAAAAGCCGAGATCAATTTTAAGGCCACAACACTTTCGGCCGATCAACATTATATCATTGAAAAAAGCATAGACGGAAAAAACTGGAATGAAATTACAACCATGAATGCTTCGCAAGAATTAAAAGGCGTTGTTGGATATAATTATATAGATAAAGGTCCGCTTAACGGCGATTATACCTACCGCTTAAAGGAAGGAATTGGAAACACCTATGTTTCTTCAGAACCTGTAAGCATT
>CAYYUS010000338.1:2761-3943 GCA_964474925.1 uncultured Akkermansia sp.
TTCAAAGCTTTTCGTTTTCAAACGTATTTGAAACCTGGCAATCGGAAACAGATCCAAATAATTGGTTTGTAGTGAGTGATGTGAATATGGAAATAAATGTGGTGAATGCCTTGGGCGAAGTAGTAAAACGTGTGAGCCTTGAAGAACAAAATAATTATGGTTATATGATCGACGATCTTCCAAATGGAATTTACAGCATTAACGGAACAAACTACAATGGGAAATTAAACAGCAAAATAACGGTTAACAGATGAAAGTATATAGATACATATTTATTATAGTTTGCCTTTTGGTGATCTGCTTATCTTAACAAGTGTGAAACAGAGGATATTTAGAACAATCTGTTTTGATTTTGTAATTTAGTGGGATAAAACTGCCTAAAAATTACAGATGACAACTAACACAGATTTAGAAAAGCTAAAATTTCCCATTGGTAAGTTTATACCACCTACAAACTACACGGTTGAATTATTACACAGCTGCAAAGAAAGCATTAGAGACTTTCCGGGAAAATTACGCTCAGAAACAGCACACCTAAACGATTCACAGATAGATACGCCTTACAGACCCGGCGGTTGGACCATTCGCCAAGTAGTTCATCATTGCGCCGATAGCCACATGAACGGATTTACTCGTTTAAAATTAGCCTTAACAGAAAATAAACCAATTGTAAAACCATACGATCAGGATGGCTTTGCGAACTTAAGCGATAGTAAAATGCCAATTGATGTAAGCTTAACTATTTTAGAAGGAATTCATGCGCGTTGGTACGATATCATGTGTCATTTAAAAGAAAGTGATCTTGATCGCGTTTACATTCATCCTGAATACAATAAAGAAGTTCCCATAAAAGAATTCATTGCACAATACGCCTGGCACGGAGGAACACATTTGGGGCATATTACTTCGTTGAAACAAAGAATGGGTTGGAAATGAGAGTCATTCTTTTAATTTCTATTTTATTTATTTCTGCGCATACAATTGTTGCCCAGGATACACTTTATTTAAGACCTAATAAAATAATAAGCGTAAAGGTTATTGAGATCAATGATGCAAGCATTATTTATACTGCTTTTCCTTATAAGGATAAAAATCCAATTGAGATAAGTACAATAGAACTACAAAAGATCAAGTTTGAGAATGGCAAGATCCAACTATTTAAGATTAGGTCTCCAAAAGTTC
>CAYYUS010000339.1:0-2806 GCA_964474925.1 uncultured Akkermansia sp.
CTTTTTTGTTTAGTTACAGGTTTTAACTCTACTTTTTCATCATCGCAATAAAACAATGTATTCTCTTTTGTAGTAGTATCAAGAATATACATGGCGCACTTTGGTTCATTTAGCAAATGTTCAAGATCGGATATCTGGCAAAAAATATAGCGTGGAAAACTTTTCTCGTAGCAAATTTTTGGATACTGCATAAGTCGCCATGTGTAATTTTTTTTACCATCAAGCATTCTAAACAACATGCTTATTTTCATCTTTTCTCTTTGTTTTGGAGTTTTAGGTGCCAGAAAACCGGAAACAAATACGGTAAAGGCTTGCATTTTTGAAACATCTAAAGGATGAAATAGCTTGCCTATCTCCATTGGTTCTAGGCCAAGCCATTCTTTTTTTTGATAAGGGTGATGAATTGTCGCAATCGCCACCAACGGCCACTATTTTTGATGTATAAAAATCACCTATGTACCATAGGCTATTTGCGATAGTGTAATTGTCAAAATGTTCAATAACCCCAGAGAATTCCTTTTCCCAGCTTTCTTTTTTTTGCTTAGGCTTTTTATCATAGATGCGATTAAAATCAGCATCTTTTACCATATTTACCTTTTTTACTTTCATTTTTTGGAGAATATTTTGACTTAATAAAAATAGAAAAAAGAAACATGTAAATCCGTAGTGTAACTTAAAATTTAATATACTTTAAATGAAGCTATCACATCGTTAAAGAACTTTGTTATTTCGGGGGTTGTGGGAGGGCCGTCGAGATTTACTCCTTTTCCCACAAATATTTTTCCTTTATGTTCACCAACAAACACAACTAGCTTATGTTTTTTGTGTGCGTGGTCAACCCCCATGGCTGTTTTGTAATCGTCGCCATATTTACAATGGCGCGAATGAACAAAAGGAAAGTCTAGAATAAAACCATCTAAATTTCCAACTTTTTTGGCTTGCCAGCTTACCGGGTTAGCGCACATTTCGTCAACCATTTTATCCACCTCAGAACTCCCGCTTTTGCCATTTTTTTTCGAATAACATGGGTAAAATATCTCCATATTATAATTTTTTTTAGCCTCAGTAAGTTTTTTAGTTAAACGAGCACTCGATGAAGCAATAAGATAGTTCATAATATCAGTTTTTGTTTCTTCTAAACTCATTTCCGATACCGGATGAGTTACAATATCAAACATAGCGGTCCCACCGTTATAATCGCCTTGCGCTTGGGTATATAAAATAGCTCTAATACCATCTGTTTCTCCAAAGGGAGCAGCAAGATCTACATTTATATCGTACTTCTTTTTTATTGAACATATTTTTGACTGCGAGAAGTAGTCGGATTCTGCCTTACCATAATCAAACGGAAAAATGTTGTAATATTTCGAAAGTTTGGCAAAGCTGTAATACGGTTCTTTGTTGCCATTATCAAATGTGTACTTTTCAAACTTCATTCCTTGTAATTCAAACGAAAGTTGAAACACTTGTTCCGAACGGGTAGGATCTTTGGCAGGATGATCAATTTCCATAAAGCTTCCAGCCACTGATGAGTATTCAAAAGTACTGCTGCCGTCAGGATTCTTTAGTATAATGTCTACTGTTTTCTTATTCAAGAAGACTTCTTTTTCTAACGTATAATAGTAAACATCAAGTGAGGAAACTGAACTATTAGGAGTTAGCCATATGTATAGTCTCGCTTTATCAAATGTATTAAGTCCAGCAGGTATTGGAACTCTCACCATAAGATCTTTCATGCCCACTTTACCTTGTTTTACTTCAGTTTTACCACCATCTGTAAAAAATTTGAGTTGGGCATTTGCCATCGTAAATAAAAAAGCAAATAGTGCCAGAAATAATGTTTTTTTCATGTGGTTATGATTTTTGATATACAATTTTATCACAACCACAGGTAATAAGCAATAGTAATAAGTTACTACTGTTTTTAGTTAAATTTGGAAAAGATCGAGGCAGATCTGGCAGTTGACCAGTTAGTTTAGCGCTTCTTCAAAATAAACTCAACTCTTCGATTTTGTTTTCTTCCTTCAGGAGTTTCATTCGATTCAATAGGCTTAGCGCTTCCAAAGCCATTTGAGCTTACATTAGAATTAATAACACCTTTAGCGATCAAATAATTTCCAACGGCTTTTGCTCTCTTAGCGGATAATTCTAAATTCTTTTTCTCGTCACCAACATTATCGGTGTGTCCATATATTTCAATGTATTTAATTGGATCGGCTTTTAAGTAAAATGCAATTATGTCTAGTTCCGGATAAGATAATGGAGAGAGAATTACTTCGCCGGTTTCAAAAAGCACATTTTTAAAAGTTAATACAATATCTGATGGAACACTTTGAATTGTGTCGGGCTCAACAACAATAGTATCTGGAATTTCGGGTGCCATTAAAGCAAAATAGGGATTGTCGGGCGCTTCGGTTGTGTCGATCACTTCGCGTTTGTATTCGTAAATAGTAATATCATCAAAATAGTAATAGGCATCACGTTCCATGCGCTTATTAATAGGCGAACTTATTTCGGGTGGAACTGTATTTCCTGTTTTCCATAATCGCTTGATCCCAAAGCTTCCAATTAATAAATTATCTTCGCCGCCTTTTGCTTTGTAAATAAGTGTGAGTTGATGCCACTCATTAGTTTCCATGCCCACTTCATCCTCTACATTAATGTATAAAGGACGAAGCCCTGTTATTACACCCGAGTAATCGTACTTTGCACTTTTATTTAAAAAGCAAACACCAATTTTATCAATGGCAAGTGGAGAATAATCAGAAAGACTAACGTACATACTTAGAATATATTCTTTATTAGC
>CAYYUS010000339.1:2816-3932 GCA_964474925.1 uncultured Akkermansia sp.
GGCGTTTGCAGATATTCTCTGTAAAACCCATGTGAGCATGCAAAAATTCCGGCATAACATTTTCCAGTGCGTGCGGCTTGTTCTCCCATCGCGTTCTTAGGAACATCAACGCGAGAATTCTTTTTGTCTTTTTTCTTGCATTCGCAAAAAAGATCGGTGGTGCCGCGACTAGGGGAGTTCCATGAATTATTAGCGGCTATTGCTGAATAATCTAGCGGTATAAATTTATTGGATTCGAAACTAGAATCGGGAATGAGATTTTGCGCCAGATCAAATTGGATGCAAAATAAAAGTAAGCCGAGAGTACTTATCCATTTCATGACAGGAAAATTACGAATTCATCACCATAATACATAATTTCTATTAATAGCGCGACGAATTTTAATTATTTTGAAACTTTAGCTATCAATTTTCTATATTTGGATCTCTTAAGGTTATAAAACAAATAATATGAAAACAATACTAAGTGCTTTATTGCTAATGTTCACTTTCCATTCTTTTTCTCAAATTGAAGCAACAACAAATGATGGAAAAAAAGTGGTGCTTAATAAGAATGGTACTTGGAAATACGCAAAAACTCCTATACAATCAAAAGAAGTTGGTGGTTTGCAAAAGAAGGAGGCCTTAGAATTTTCAATGACAGTTGCTCGTTCTTTATTTGAAGGAAATGTAAATGTATTTATAGGATCAATGCCAACTGAAATATTTACATTTAAGGAAGTAATTGTTATTACAAAAGAAATTGAAGAGGCTATAAAAAAAGATTTCCCTCGCGCGGTTAGAGATTCAACTAAAACATTTGCTAACTATTTAGTTGATTATAAGATCGAATTACTAAACAAAGAAGAATTAGAAACGAAGATCAAAACGGAAATGAAAACAGATTTCAAATTTCCTGAGCATTATAAAGTTATTGATGGAGATCTGTTCTTTCTTGGTTTTCAGCAAAAGATAAATGATCCTAATGCTAATTATGTTTCAGATGACTTTTTTACATTCATGGTAAGAAAGATAGACGGCAAGTGGCAAATTAAGGGTTTGCTTGCTGGTTGATTCTTTCATATGTTGATATAGCGTATTATAAAAAAAGCTTCTTGAACAAGAAGCTTTTTTAGT
>CAYYUS010000340.1:0-3927 GCA_964474925.1 uncultured Akkermansia sp.
GGTTCTATGGCTTAACGGCGTTCATCTTTATTGCATTTGTGCCTTTATTGATCATCGAAAATTATTTTAGCACCCTTGATACGCGTAGAAAAAAATTAAAACTCATTGGACTCGTCTATCTTACTTTCCTTGTTTGGAATTTAGGTGTTACCTGGTGGGTTTGGTTTGCATCACCCACCGCATTAGTAGCGTGGACTGTAAATCCTCTATTCGTGACCGTTGTTTTTGTTACCTATTCTAATATAAAGAGCAAGATCAATAAACCCTGGGGTACTTGGGTGTTAATACCCCTTTGGCTAGCCTTTGAATACCTACATCATTCATGGGAACTCACATGGCCATGGTTAACACTTGGAAATATTTTCTCTTACAAAACAAATTGGATCCAATGGTACGAATACATTGGTGTTTCGGGTGGAAGTTTATGGATACTTACAGTAAATATTTTATTGTTTCAATTGCTCAATGCAAAAACATTTTCAATAAAAAGTACACTCAAACCTTTATTAGTGATCCTAGTTCCTATTGCAGTTTCTTACATCATACTTTTTAGTTACAAAAATACAAGCGCATTAAAAGAACAAAACATCCTGGTTGTTCAACCAAACATTGATCCATATAACCAAAAATTTGATGAAGATTTTTCAATTCAGTTCAATGCTATGCTGGATCAGATCCGTGGTAAACTGAATTCAACAACCGACTATTTAGTTTTGCCCGAAACTTTTATGGTAAACAATGTCAACGAAGAATATTTAGATAAAGCGTTTGATATTCACTTATTCAATGATAGTTTACTTAAAAAATTCCCTGACCTTACTATTATTACCGGCGCTTGTACGTATACCATTTACCCTGATGAAAAAAGTGCGCAGCCAACAGCGCGCAAGCAAAATGACGGTTCGTATGTGGATTTTTATAATACAGGATTGCAGATCACAAAAAATGGCGTCGCAAAATATCATAAATCAAAACTAGTTCCCGGGTCAGAAATAATGCCATACGCAAGTATATTAAAACCTCTTGAATCGTTAGCGCTAGATATGGGAGGAACAGCAGGAAGTTTGGGTGTGCAAAAAGATCGTGATGTATTTGAAGGAATGAAAGGAATTAAAGTAGCTCCTATAATTTGTTACGAAAGTATTTACAGTGATTATTGCACTGAGTATATTCGTAAAGGTGCCAATCTTATTTTTATTATCACCAATGATGGCTGGTGGGATGACACTCCCGGATACAAACAGCATTTAAGTTACGCTCGTTTACGCGCCATTGAAACGCGCAGAAGTATTGCCCGAAGCGCAAATACAGGCACCTCTTGTTTTATTGATGAAACCGGGAATATTTCCCAACCAACCGGCTATTGGGAACCGGCTATAATTGAAGCCAAATTAAAACCGAATGATGCCGTCACTTTTTTTGCTCGATTTGGCGATATTATCTCTAAGATCAGCTCTGCTCTAGCGCTTGCAGCCTTGTTATACTATTGGTTCCTGCGCTTTTTTAAACGTTAGATATTGCTTACTTTTATACTCTAAAATTGATCGTTTAATCCCATTTTATGGAAAAATTTGATGTTACCATCATAGGTGCCGGTCCGGGAGGATATGTTGCAGCTATTCGTTGCGCGCAGCTAGGCATGAAAACCGCCTTAATTGAAAAATACGCAAGCTTAGGCGGAACATGTTTGAATGTAGGTTGCATTCCTTCAAAAGCCTTGTTAGATTCGAGCGAGCATTTTTATAATGCCGTAAATCATTTTGAAGAACATGGTATTGATGTAAAAGAACCTAAAGTAAACATCAAACAAATGATCGAACGCAAACGTGGCGTTGTGAAAATGACAGTTGAAGGCATCAATTTCTTAATGAAGAAAAATAAGATCACTGTTTATACCGGCGTTGGAAGCTTTGAAAATAAAACTACCATCAATATTGCAAAAGCAGATGGTAAAACCGAACAAATTGAAAGCGCTAAAACTATCATAGCTACAGGATCAAAACCAAGCACTTTGCCTGGCATTGAAATTGATAAAAAACGCATCATCACATCTACCGAAGCATTAGAGTTGCAAGAAGTACCAAAACATATGGTAATTATTGGCGGCGGTGTTATTGGTTTAGAATTAGGAAGTGTGTACGCGCGCTTAGGAAGTAAAATTACAGTTGTTGAATTTATGGATCGCATCATTCCGGGAATGGATGGTTCGTTAAGTAAAGAATTACAACGTGTATTGAAAAAGAATTTGAAGTTCGAATTTTTATTTAAAACAAAAGTTACCGGCGTTAAAGTGAGCGCGAAAGAAGTTACTGTTAGCGCTCTGAATGCAAAAGATGAGAAGGTAGAACTAAAAGGAGATTATTGTTTAATGAGCGTTGGTCGTAAACCTTACACCGAAAGATTAGGATTAGAAAAAGTAGGGATCAAAGTTGATAACCGTGGACGAATTGAAACGGACGATCATTTACGCACCAATGTAGAAAATATTTATGCTATTGGCGAGGTAGTTAAAGGCGCTATGCTTGCTCATAAAGCCGAAGAAGAAGGTGTGTTTGTTGCTGAGCAAATGGCAGGACAAAAACCTCATATTAATTATTTATTGATCCCAGGCGTAGTTTATACTTGGCCTGAAGTTGCAGCGGTTGGTTATACCGAAGAGCAATTAAAAGAAATGGGAAAGAAATATAAAGTAGGTAATTTCCCATTCAAAGCAAGTGGACGTGCAAGAGCAAGTATGGATACAGATGGTTTTGTAAAAGTATTAGCCGATGAAGCAACCGATGAAATTTTAGGTGTACATATGATCGGTCCGCGTACCGCTGATATGATCGCAGAAGCAGTTGTTGCCATGGAATACAAAGCAAGTGCCGAAGATATTTCGCGGATGAGCCACGCACATCCAACATTTACAGAGAGCATGAAAGAAGCATGTTTAGACGCCACAGGAAAAAGAGCATTACATATTTAATAAAATGAGCAAACCAATAGTAGGAATAATAATGGGCAGTAACAGCGACATGCCAACCATGCAAGCTGCAGCCGATGTTTTAAAAGAATTAGGAATTACGTTTGAAATAGATATTGTTTCGGCACATCGTACTCCCGAAAAAATGTTTGAGTACGCCAAGAACGCACACCTTCGCGGCTTGCAAGTAATTATTGCCGGCGCCGGAGGCGCAGCACACCTACCCGGGATGGTTGCTTCGTTAACCCCACTTCCTGTAATTGGCGTTCCTGTAAAAAGCAGTAATAGCATTGATGGCTGGGATAGCTTATTAAGTATTGTTCAAATGCCTAACGGTGTTCCTGTTGCAACGGTTGCTGTTAACGCCGCACAAAATGCGGGAATTTTAGCAGCGCAAATTATTTCTTGCGGAAGTGTTGCTGCTCTTGAAAAGATCATTGTATTCAAAGAAGCTTTGAAGCAAAAAGTGAACAAAGCATCCGACGATTTAAAAAAATAGAACTGATCAAAAAGCTGGCCATTATATTCGTCAGGTTTTACCAACTTACCATCTCCCCTCTTTTACCAAATGCGTGTAGGTATCAACCAACGTGCAGTGCATACACCATTGAGGCTATTAATAAATACGGGGCTATAAAAGGATGTTGGCTAGGATTAAAACGCATTTTACGTTGTCACCCTTGGGGGAAACACGGATACGATCCCGTTCCGTAATTATTCCTTCACAATTTTTTGAGTTGAACTTCCTGCTTTTGCATTCACTTTAATAAAGTAAACCCCATTTGGATACGAACTCAGATCAATTAGTGTTTCATCAGAAGTAATTACAATTGTTTTTAAAAGCGCGCCCAAAACATTTCGCAATTCTATAGTTTGCGCCGCATAACTTTTATCGGTGATCTTTACCGTAATTTTATTTAGTGTAGGATTAGGGAAAACACTGAACACGTTTACATTCGAAT
>CAYYUS010000341.1:0-3920 GCA_964474925.1 uncultured Akkermansia sp.
TATCAGCATGATCGCGGCTTAGTAAATTTTGTAATACGTCGTTGATGTCATGATAATCGCCATGGCTGCTAAGTTCATCTAGCCTACGTTGTGCGCGTACCATATTATCAGCTGTCATAAATATTTTTAGTTCCGCATCCGGAAAAACATTTGTTCCAATATCGCGCCCATCCATTACTACCGCTTTGTTTTTCCCCATTTCACGCTGCATGGCCACCATTTTTTCGCGAACTTCTTTTATGGAACTTACGGCACTTACGTTCTCATTCACTTCCATGCTGCGAATTTCTCTATCCACATTTTTGCCATTTAGAAATGCCTCAGAGGCATGTAAAGTTGGATTGTAAATAAATTCAACCTTTATTTTTGGCAGCTCTTCAATGAGTTTGGTAAAATCATGTTTCTTTTTATGATCTATCAGATTGTTTTGTAAAGCATATAAGGTAACCGAACGATACATGGCACCGGTATCAATATAACTGTAATTCAATTTTTGCGCCAATGCTTTTGCCATAGTGCTTTTACCGCAACTTGAAAATCCATCAATGGCTATCGTGATCTTTTGCATTGCAATAAAGTTACTGAATTTAGTTTATCCTAAAAAAATACAGAACTGATTTTAATCAACAGCGGAATGTATAATTACTTTATACCCTTGTTATTCATAGCCTTTTGATAAGCTCTGGCATACTTTGTGTGCTGTTCGTAGGTTTCAGAGAAGTCGGAATAGCCATTTAACTCCGGCTTTGCGCAAAAGAATAGGTATTTGTGCTTTGTTAGATCAATAACTTGAAGCAGAACTTGAGTTTTAACCAAACAAATTGGTCCAGGCGGCAAACCTTTATATTTATAGGTATTGTAAGGGGAATCAATATCCTTATCCTTATCATAAATACGCTGAACGCCCCACAACTTATTTGCAAACACCAAAGTAGGATCTGCTTGTAAAAGCATTCCTTTATTTAAACGATTCAAATAAACACCTGCAACTTTTTGTTGTTCTTCCGGTATATAACTTTCGTTTTGTACAATAGAGGCAAGGGTGATAACCTCTCCAATGCTTAATTTTGTGTTCTTTTTTGCTTTGGCTATACGTTCTTTGGTCCAAAATGTATTGTAGGTTTTGCGTAATTCAATTATTAGATCGGGTAGGCTAGTAGTCCAACTTAATTCGTATACCTGCGGAATAATTGTAGCAAAAGCACAGCTTGGCGCTAAATTAAAATCGCGCTCTAACATATTAGGGTCTTCAAAATATCCTTCTAATTGTTCTTCATCTAATTCAAGTTTATCGTCTACATAAAGAATAAATTCCTCCATGTTATGGATCTGCGAATTGAAGGTGAGTTTTATTTTTTCTTGTTTATTGTATTTTATCAAATTGATGATCTGGCGATGTGTCATTCCGTTGATGATACGGTATTTTCCGGGATGGATATTTTGATCGAGCTCCATTTTTTTGGCCATCCACTCAAACTTTTCTGTTTCCTTTAAAATATTCTTGTCTTTTAATTCATAAATAACATCATTCATGTCAAATGCCGATTGAATGTAAATGAATTCGTAATCCTTATTAAGTTTTACACTTGTTTTGAAAAAATTAGTGTAAACCCAATAACCACCTACGGCAATTACAATTAGGAATATAAGAAAGAGATAGGATCTTATTTTTGACTTTCCGGCCATTGATGTTACGAAGATACGTTTTGTAATTGTTTTAATCCTTGTTGGGCTTGCTGATTTTGTGGATTTTTCTTTAAAATTTGTTTAATTAATTCTATGGCTTTTGGTTTATTATTAACACTTACATAGTATCCTGCTAAATTCAATAAAGCTGATTCTGAATCTGGCTCTAATGCAAGCGCCTTATTATAATTAGCTAGAGCTTCATTTCCTTTTCCTTGCAATAACTTTAAATAGCCAAGGTTAGTATATGCCGAGGCTTTTTTTGGATTTTCTTTGATCACTAATAGGAATTGTTGTTCGGCCTCTTTTATTAAATTACCTTGTGCTAATGTAGTGCCAAATTTAATTTTAAAATCAAGATTATATTTTGCTAACGTACATGCTTTATCAAACCATGTTAGCGATCTTTTTCTTTGATCGGCATTATAAAACGCTTCTGCAATATGGTAACACGCCCAAGCGTCTTTATTGTCGTAACTCAAATTATGTAATTGCTTATAACAGCTTTCTTCTCCAATAGTTTCAACATAAGAAATTATCTGCTTGAAATTCTGCGTCATAAAACTTAATTGAATCAGATCGTGAAAATTGGCTTTAATATCTTCTTTTGTTTTAGAGCTCAGGTATTTTTTAGCGGAATCTAAATAGGCTTTATTTTGTTCAAACTTTTCATATTGTTGAATATAAGCTCTTGCCTTTGTTTTAGCTGAAGGATCTTTTTCGTTGATGGCATAAAGGCCAATAAATTCTTTGATCTTGTCTTTTTCTTTTTTAGTGATCGGTTTTCTGATGTAATGATCATGAACTGTTACATGCGGAATATCAATTGAGCCTGATGAGGGCATGTGACAATTCACACAATTAATGGATTGATAAGGATCATGTCCTTTTTTTGAGCTGCCAGCCTTCACAACACTTTTTTCGGTACACATAAGTTCTGAAGTGCCTCCTGAATAATGACAATTTTTACAAGCATCATTGAAATGACTATCATTTATTTCGCTCACACTCACGTGTGGGTTATGGCATGTAATGCAGGTCATAGCACCTTTATAAGGTTTTAAAGCGTTTTTAGTTTTTAATTTTTCTAACGACTTTATAAAACACGCACTTTGCTTTAAACGATCGGCATGTGAGGCCATAATAAATTCATCATCCGCATTGTTATATTTTGGAAGGAATACACTCATGTGATCGCTTAATTTTTGCCCCGGCTTGAAATCATAAAAAGAATGGTTGTTCTTCAAAACAGTATTTCCTTGCAAATGACAACGCTGGCAAATGTCGAATTGCAGATCAATTGGTAATTTGGATGGATTAACGATCGAATAATCAATTTGCTTGGAGGTATCAACTTTGATCCCTCTTTGTTTTTGGTTAACGTGAATACTTCCAGGACCATGACAACGTTCGCAATCAATTCCGTTTGGAACAAAATTGTATTTGTTCTCGGAGCCCATCACAAAGTCAGGATAACCATTATGGCAACTCATACATTCTAATCCTATCTTTCGTGTAAAATGTGTGTTCATGCCGTTTTCAAATCCCGGAGGAAGATCCCATTTTTGCTTTTGCGTATAAAAGGTCATGGGCATTTGATTTAAATACCCATTTACATTTTGAATATGCGAATTGGTATGCTGCCCGGAGCCAATGATATAATTTACTTGCTCTGTTCGTTGGCAGGTTGTATCCTCTCCCTTTCTAAATTCTTTAATGAATAAACTGTCCTTATCCCAAAATGCTTTGTAATGAAGATCATTTTCCTTGTCAAAGAATGTGGCATTTTTAAAATCACCCGATGATTTTAATTTTGTGGCAATATCAAACGATTTGCCCATGCCGGTATTTATAAATGTATTGTAAATTCCCTGGTGACAAAGTTTACAGGTATTCATTCCAACATAGCGCGCCGAATCGGAATGATTTAAATAGGTGCTATCGGGAATTTTTTGTTCAACGGAACTTACTTCAGTACGCGTTTCACAATTTGTAAGTAAAATGCAAATTGAAAAGGCAAATAAAACGAATTTATGGCTTAGTTTACTTGTCATTGATGAGCTGAAGGAACCAAGCATCTTCAAAGTGACTCAAAGAAGTTTTATTCCAGGCTTTTTTTATTCCTGTTTTTTCAAAGCCTGCTTTTTCAAATAACTTCATGCTTGGAGCATTACTGGAATTTACAATGGAGTATACTTGTTTTAAATGAAGGATGTTGAAACAGTAGTTGATAG
>CAYYUS010000342.1:0-3917 GCA_964474925.1 uncultured Akkermansia sp.
TTTTCCGTAATCTAAACCAAGATCTTTAAGATCTAATAGAGTAAGATCGCCTGTATCATTAATGGCTTTATTGATAGCTGCCACCGAAGGAAGTAAAGAGCCCGGAAAAATATGTTTTTGGATCCAATCCACTCCATTCTTTAAACTTTCAAAACGCGAATCAGGGCAAGTAATTACTTGCAAAGCTAAAATTCCATTCTTCTTTAAAAGCTCGTGGCATTTTTTAAAATAGGTCTCGTAATAATTAGCGCCAACAGCTTCTAACATCTCAACCGAAACAATTTTATCAAACTGTCCTTCCAGTTTTCTGTAATCCTGAATAACAATATTTACTTTATGTTCTAAATTCTCCTTTACAACTTTTTCTTTTGCTAATTTATATTGCTCTTCCGAAATAGTGATGCTTGTAACTTTGCATCCGTAATTCTTTGCCATATAAATAGCATTTCCGCCCCAACCGCTTCCAATTTCCAATACATGATCATCGGGCTTTAATTTTAATTGCTTACACAAACGATCGTATTTCATTAGTTGCGCTTGCTCTAATGACATTCCTTCTTCTTTAAAATAAGCGCCAGAGTATGTCATGGTAGAATCTAAGAACGTGGCGAAGAAATCATTATTGAGATCGTAATGCGCCGAAATATTTTTTCGAGAACCTTTTAAATTATTATTTCGCTTAGAATGATAAACGACATTAAAGAATTTGAGGATATTCAATATAATTGATCTTGCCGAACTTCCTGAAACCGTTGGCGCATTATCTACATTCAATATAAACCATTTGATTACGTTGGTGATGCTATCCGTATCCCAATCTCCATCCACGTAAGCTTCGCCAAAACCAATATCGCCATATAGAACACAGCGTTTAAAAAAATCAGAATTATTAATGGTAACATTTGCCACCACATTTCCGGTTCCATCGCCTAATTGAATTTGCTCTCCACCGGGCATGGTAATATTCATGGTGCCCTTATCCATTTTAGAAAGCATACTTAGTATGTACTTTTCGTAAAACGGACGTTTTGTTTGGGAAATGACGGCGATTGGCATGATCTATTCTACTCTAAATATACGAATATCTTTACTTACCGGTTTTATTAAAAACATCTTTTTGCAAATCCGGAAATTCGGCTTTTTTATAATAACGTATCTTCTTGAACCACAAGAGCAAAGCATTCCAATGAATGAGACCCATGATCCAAAGCGGAATTAAAGGGAAACGAATGGCGTACCAAAATAAATTAGCATTTGTTAAAGGCTTTTTGGTGCCCGTTAATGTACTGATGAAAAATCGCTTGCCATCTTTATGATCATCAATACGGATATTCAGTTTTTCCCCGGGAATTTTCAGATCAAATTCAAAATTGGCATCATGATCGATGAATGGAGAAACATAAAAATGTTTTGTGGTATTTAATGTAAAAGCATTATCCTTTAATTGTTCTCTTCCCATAAAAAAGGGTTTCATTTCGCGAAATGTATTGCTTACTTCGGCTACACAACATAAAGGCTGATCGTTTTTATCATAACAATAACAAAATGAAACAGGGTTAAAGTTATATCCTAATACATTCAAATTAGTAAGCAACATTATCTTCCCAATTGGTTCTGTAATTCCATTTTGCGAAAGATAATTGATGATGTGCTGTTTTGTGCTTTTTGAATCATCCGGTTTATCAATTGGTAAACGAAGATGTTCTTTTTCTTTGAAAGTAAAAAAATTGAATCTATTATGACTGATAAGAAAGAATTTTTTGAGTTGATCGATCTCGTCCAAATCTATATAGAACATGAATACATTATAGTGGAACTTGTGTTTTTTAGGTTCCAATCTATTATGCATTACTAATGCTTTATAGAGACATGAATTCATTTTATCAAAGTTAATCCTTTTTAACCACGAAGAGCACAAAGAAGAACGAAGTTCACGATGCACTTTGTGATCTTCGTGTAAAATCTTAGTGGTCTTCGTGGTTTCTGCCTCTAAAGTCCTTTAAACAACTCCACCGCGCTGGCATACGCATCCTCATGAAAACCATACTTAAAATAGCTTCCACAAAAATAAACCGGTCCGGTTTTATTCAATTCCTGCAATTTTTCTTGTGCCTTCATAGCCTCAACATCAAACAAGGGATGCTCGTATTCAATTTCTTTGATGATCTTGCCTTTATCCACTGTTCCTTCCAAAGCATTAATAGAAACAAAATAATTCTTCTTTTTTGAAACGCCTTGCAAACTGTTCATCCAATAAATTGTTGCTGGCATCAACTTCCCATTCCTTTCCTCAATACGATAATTCCAACTGCTCCACGTACGTTTTGTTTTTGGCATTACGTTCTCATCTGTATGAACTGTTGCTATATTCTTCTCGTACTTAAATGGAGAGAGCAATTCCTTTTCTAAAGAAGAGGGCTCACTTAAAAATGATAAGGTTTGATCGCCATGCGAAGCACAAATAACTTTATCAAATATTGCATTTGTTCCGTCTTTGAATTTCAAATTCACGCCGTTCTTATCGCGCGTTAAACCAACCACTTTTTTATCCACATGAATTCTATCCTTAAACGGCTTTATCAAAATCTCTTTGTACGCCTTCGATCCATTTTCTAAGGTATACCATTGGTGTTGCGTGTTCAATCCCAAAAATCCGTGATTCTTGAAAAAGCGGATCAATGTGATCACAGGAAAGTCCAACATTTTCTCCATGGGTGTGCTCCAAACGGCCGAGCTCATAGGAATTAAATATTTCCACAACATATCCTCACCAAAACCAAATTCATCAATGTATTGTTTTAAAGTATGGTTATGGTAACGTTCATCATTTAAAACCTCAATGCTTATTTTATTGAAGCGGGTGATTTGATTCAGCATTCTAATATACTTCCTATTAAAAATATTTTTTCGTTGCGCAAACAAACCGTTCAATCCCGATCCGCAATATTCCAAGCCTGTGGGAATATGTTGCACGCTAAACGACATTTCCGTTTTTTTGATCGGTGCTTTTATCTCTTCAAATAATTTACAAAGGTTGGGGTAGGTCTCAAAATTAAATACCATAAAACCTGTATCCATATGTACAAGCTTACCATCTTCCTCTACCGAAACGGTATTGGTATGTCCACCCACATAATCGTTCTGTTCAAATAAAGTAATATCGTATTTGTGCTGCAACAAATGCGCACAACCCATTCCCGCAATTCCTGTACCAATGATGGCCAGTTTTTCCATAATTACTTCTTAGTAAATAAATAATGACTCACGATCCACTCCTCACCGTCGTTGTATCCCCAAAGTTCGGCACAGGCCATATAAAAAATACGCCAGTACACCCACCATTTCAACGCTTGATCTTTACCGTAAGTATTTTCGAACAAAGGCATGATGTGTTGTTTGTTGGCATCCATATTTTGCAACCAGGCTTCTGAAGTTTTGCTATAATGCATTCCGCTTACATGCCAGTGTTTTTCAATACCCAAATGCTCATTGAAATACATGAGTAAATGATCACTTGGCATAATACCACCCGTAAAAAAATACTTACTCATCCAATCGGTATCATCTTTCACTTCAAATTTGTAAGCATACTCTTTATGCGTAAAAATATGCACGAACAATTTTCCTCCAGGTTTTAACACCGAACTTACCTTATGCATCAATTTTTGATAATTACGCATATGCTCGAACATCTCTACTGAAACTACCCTATCAAATGTTTGATCGATGGTAAAATTATTGATGTTGATGGTAATAACAGTTAGGTTTGTTATTCCTCTTTGTTTGGCCTGCTCATCAATATAAATTTTTTGCGTGCGCGAATTAGAAACCACAGTGAATTTGCTTTTCGGAAATTTTGCCGACATAAACAACGACAAAGATCCCCAACCGCAACCTAATTCTAAAACCTCTTGTCC
>CAYYUS010000343.1:0-460 GCA_964474925.1 uncultured Akkermansia sp.
ACATAAATGCATACATAAAGGAAAGCAATACAGCATCTCTAAAAGGGTTTGAACAAGCGGGCTTTACAAACAAACAACTAGTAGAGATCCACAACGAAAAAAGTTTTAAGTTAATAAGGAATTCATGAGTTTTAAGATAGGATCATTTACCATAGCAAATAACAGCAAGCCATTTATTATTGCCGAAATGAGCGGCAATCACAATCAATCAATTGAGCGCGCTAAAACAATAATTAAAGCCGCGGCCGAAACCGGTGCGCATGCTGTAAAATTACAAACGTATACCGCTGATACGTTAACGATCGATCATCGTGGCGGATTATTTGACATTACTGATAAAAACTCATTATGGTATGGCAGAAACTTGTACGAATTGTATCAGGAGGCACATACCCCATGGGAATGGCACAAGCCGTTGTTTGATTATGCAAAGGAATTAGGAATAATTTGTTTCAGCACG
>CAYYUS010000343.1:470-3907 GCA_964474925.1 uncultured Akkermansia sp.
AGTAGATTTTTTAGAAACACTGGATGTGCCCTGTTATAAGATCGCGTCGTTTGAAAATAATGATCATCCATTGTTAATGAAAGTTGCCAAAACAGGAAAGCCTGTTATTATGAGCACCGGATTGGCAAACATCAACGACATTAAAGAATCGGTACAGGTTTTGAAAGATAATGGGTGCAAGGACATTGTTATTTTGAAATGCACAAGCACTTATCCCGCCACTCCAGAGAATACAAATTTGGTTACTATTCCTACTTTAAAAGAAATGTTTCCGGATTGTATTGTAGGATTAAGCGATCATACCATGGGTGTTGGAGCATCTATTGCATCTATTGCGCTTGGCGCAAAAGTAATAGAGAAACATTTTACTTTAAGACGAGCTGATGGGGGTGTTGACAGTACGTTTAGCATGGAGCCCGACGAAATGAAATTACTTGTTGTAGAAAGTGAACGCGCTTTTTTGGCCTTAGGACATGTACAGTTAGACGTACAAAAAGTTGAGGAGAACAGCAGGCGATTTAAACGATCAGTATATGTAGTAAAAGACATAAAAGCGGGCGATGTATTTACAAATGAAAATATTAGAGTGATAAGGCCCGGAGACGGAATAGCACCAAAACATTTTTTAGGAACACTAGGTAAAAAAGCAAAATCGGATCTAAAGCGCGGAACACCTTTAAGCTTGGATCACATTAATTAATGTCTTTTATCAATAGAATAAAATTTTTTTTAAAGCGCGTAAAAGTGAGCGACAACTCTAAGTTCTCTATGGGAAATAATTCAGGAGTTGGGCATTATTCTAGAATTCAATTCTCTGCCGATCACGGAACCGGAGGAGACCAATCTATTTCAATTGGAAGTAATGCCGGCGTAGGAAGAAATTGCGAATTACACGTGTGGGACAATAATCGCATTGTAATAAAAGATCACTCTACGCTTAATGATGGTTGTAAATTATTGGGAGACGTGACCATTGAGCGCTATTGCTTATTATCCGCTAATATTTTTGCAAGTTCAGGAAACCATTATGCCTTTGAACAGCCAACTCATTTAATAAAAGAGCAGGATAAAAAGATACTGAGCACAGAAAAAGGAAGAAGAGAGCATTCTCAACCAATTCGCATTGAAGAGGATTGTTGGATAGGGTATGGCGCTTTTATTAAACAAGGAGTTTCAATTGGCCGTGGTGCGGTTATTGGCGCTAATAGCGTTGTGTTAAACACTGTTGATCCATACAGTGTTCAAGCAGGAATGCCATGTAAGGAAATCAAAAAGAGATTTAATTTTGAACCGCTTAGTCAAATATTAGCCACTAACGATGAGCACCTTCCATATTTTTATAGAGGCTTTGAACATAAGCAAGATGAACTTGAGCGCTCCAGAAAGCAACGCACGATCAATGCAACTTCAGAAGCGGTAGTTGTTTTAAAGAGTAATAGTGGAGCTAAAGGGATCCACTTAACAGGAAAGGGAAATTCTGAGGGCGATCTTGTGATCTGTTTGAAAGGGAAATATCAATGGAATGTAAAACTCACAACGCAAGATCTGGATGTTGTACTTGATATTTCAAACGCATCTGAGGCGAATGAAAAAAGCAAAACTATTTTTAATAGCCTGCCAAAAGAAATGCAAATGCATGGCATCGTTTCTTTGATCACATCAGGCAATAACCAATTAGGAATAAAAACAATAGCCATTTACGATTAATGAAATTAGTTTACCAGTTAGTTTTCCGAATAGGTTATATGTTCTTTAAGATCTCCAAAAGAACGTGGTGGAAGTCTTATGTAAGTTTTCGCAGGCTGTTCGTAATTACAAAAGGAACATTCAATGATCGTATGAGTGAAAAATTGAGTCGCGAATTTCCACAGCAAAAGTTGGGCGATGTATCTGGGTTGCTGGGAAATATTGGAGAAAAACAAGTTGACGAAATTGTAAAACAGATCGAGAAGAATGGTTATCATATTTTCGATGCAACATTACCAACATCAAAGGTTGACGCTCTTGTTGAATTATCATTAAATTTAGAGGCAGAACTAATTCCTCCCGCAAAGGACGGCACTAAAACTGCAAAGTATGATCGCAAAAACATTTTATCGCCTCGTTATCAGTTTAACGAACAAGAGATCTTAAAAAATAAGTTAGTTCAAGAAATAAGCTTTGATAGATCGCTGTACGCAATTGCACAAGGGTATTTAAAGTGTTTACCAATTCAGGACCTTACCGCCGTTTGGTGGAGTGCAGCTTTTTCAAAACAAGCTAGCTCAGAAGCCGCACAGCTTTACCATTTTGATATGGATCGCTTCAAATTCATTAAATTCTTTTTTTATTTAACTGATGTGGATGCAACAAATGGCCCACACTGTTACATACGCGGAAGCCATAAACAAATGCCTGATAAAGTTTGGAAGGATGGAAGAATACCTGATAATGAGGTTCAAGAAAATTTCCCCAAAGAAGATATCCTTGAAATAACCGGCAAAAAAGGATCTATCATTGCTGTTGATACACGAGGACTGCACAAAGGAAAAGTATTGGAAAAAGGAGAGCGGTTAATTTTGCAGATCGAATATACCAATAGTTTATTTGGCGCCGAATATCAGCACATCGATCTTAAAGGACATTTAGAAAAAGACCTTTTTAGTATATTGCAAAACAACAAACATTCTTACCAGCGCTTCAGTATTTAAATTGGCAAACGTACAATACAAAAAACTTCTTAAGCAAACGGCCATTTCGGCCTTTTTAAGTTTTTTAACCTTTGCATTTGGCTTCATTCGCGTTTCCTATTTTTCAAAACATTTGTCGATGGAAGATTTTGGGACGCTTTCACTTTTATTAAGCTATTCAGGGTTTTTGATCTACTTATTTACCCTTGGCTCTTTCCAATATTTATTTAAGCGTGTAAACGACGGGGCAGAAGAAAAGAAGAGCGCCTTATGGTCTTCATTTGTTTTAACCGCAGTAATTAGCGTAATTTCAACGTGTATTGCTTTTGTTTTTGCAGGCCCTATCTGTTCTGCACTAAATCTATCAAACTATGAGGACGATTTTAAATTAACCATTATTGGAACCTCTATTACTTCGGTGATGATCGTTTTTTTGTTTTACCATTATGGTTTAGGTAGAAACAACTTTCAAAATTTTCTTCAATTTCTAAGAGGATCGTTATGGGTAATTATGGCTATTGCCGCTTCGTTTTTGTTTCAGCTTTCCTTAACCCAGATCTTCGTTGTATTTAATATTTCCATTCTATTCATTCTTCTAACGGCGGTTCCTTGGAAAGAACTCCCGCAACTATTGCAAGGGCGATTAAATATTTCAATCAAGCCGCTTTTAAAGTATTGTATTCCTTTACTTCCATATTTTGCCGGTGTTTGGGGAATACCAACCATTATCCGGTCGCAACTTAATATTTCTGAAGGACCAAAAAGCGT
>CAYYUS010000344.1:0-722 GCA_964474925.1 uncultured Akkermansia sp.
TTTTATTGAATTAATACTTAGCTGATGATACGCGCCATCCAATGACAAATACGCTCTATCCATTCCCGCTAAACTCGAATCGATACCTTTCCATACGATCGGGTAAATAAATAATGCGGGTTTTTCATCAATAATATTGGATCTGAAAATACTGATGGAGTTATTGATGGTATCGGCATAACCCATTTCAACTACGCCTAAAGAATTATTCTTTAAAACCATTCCCATATATAATGAGCGACCTGTGAGTTTATTTTTGTACTCGTTTACTTGAACCATTTCAATGGCTGCTTCGTTTGGCTTTAGCGATTGCTGTATAGTTTCGTAAGAGGTAATTCCTTTTGAACTATTCTCGCCGAACAGTGCGCTTTTTTGTGATAATAAACGCTCGTACTCATCTGCTTTCTTTTGTAAACTATCCACATTGATCTTATCCTGCGCTAATTCCTCTTTACTTAATTGGAAGGCGCTATTCAAATTTTCTTTTGTATCTAACCATTGCTTATACAGTTTTTTCAGTTCGGCATCATCACTTTGTAAAATGCTATTACGTAATTTTGAAGAGCCATTCAATAAAAATCCTTTGGTAACGATCAGTGTGTTTAGCATTTGTTTTACCAATTCAGGATCGGTTTTGTAATTTGAAAGCACAAAAGCATAGTAGCGCTGCAACATGTTTTGTGTTTTTTCCCAATACAAATTCTTTTCGTTATCGTTAAGTG
>CAYYUS010000344.1:732-3907 GCA_964474925.1 uncultured Akkermansia sp.
TGTAATTTTGAGTATTGTCTAAAACTGTTTGGAAGGAGGCTTTAGCGCCGGCAATATCCTTCAAATTCCATTGAATGATGGCCTGCTGTTCTAAAGCTTGTAAATAGGAAGGATGAGATTCGCCATACAATTCCTTTTTTTGCTCCAGTACTTTTTTGATCATCGTAAGCGCTTCTTCATTCTTTCCAACAATTCGATAATAGTTCGCTTGCTCTTGTAAGATCTTTACGGTGAGCGGATGTTTGTCGCCCAGTTTACGTTTATTGATGTCGTGCGCGCTTTGCAATAATTTTTCTACCTCTTTGTAATTCTCCATCTCAATATATAATTGAGCCAAACCACTTTTCAAATGGGCCAGATCGGGATGCACACCTAATTTTTTTTCTTTTACAATAATTGCTTTCTTAAAGATCTCTTCGGCCTTGTCGTATTTTTTTTGAAGTCGGTAAACTTGGGCTAGATTAATATCTATCTTAATAAAATTAGATGAATTTGGATCCAGCACTCTTCCTGCCATAGCAATAGCGCTATCCATATTTAATTCGGCATCCTTCAATTTATTCATATCCACATACACCATCGCCAAATTATTGCTGGTAAGTGCTTTTCCTAATTCGTCTTTTTGCTCTACAAGGATCTTATGCGCGTTTTTAATGTATGTTTCTGCTTCGGTATAACTTCCCATGTCCTTTAGCAGAACACCTTTGTTATTTAACGAAACAGCTATCATTACTTTATTATCCATTGCTTTGCGAAGTGCAATAGCCGAATCGCAATAAGGCATAGCCTTTGCATAAAGCCCTTTGTTTTGGTACAACAATCCCATATTACTTATTACCTGAGCGTAAACTGTATTGCCTTTCATTTTTTCGGCGCGTATGTAATATTCAGCCGAACGTTTAAAGGCCACTTCGGCCATATACATTCGGTTTGATGCCATCAACATTTCTCCTTGGCGCATATTATTATAGGCCATATTCTCGCCCGAGTTTGAACCGTTAGTTGTTAAGCCACTTGTAAAACCTGTGGTAAGCGAGTTTCCTTTTTCTTCTGCTTCAAATAATGCACTGTTATCTAAAAATGAGATAGCATAATTAAAATTACTTTCATCATAATTCTCTCGCATCTTATCCATCTTTTTAGTGATGGGATTCATGTCTCTGAGTTTATCTCCCAGGCCTTTTAATTTTCCTTGTGCATCTACTAATTTTCCTGCAAGTAAAAAACAAATTACTATGTACGATGGTCTCATTGTTCTACTTTAAATTTATGTATTCGTTTGTTTTTAATAAAAGATCCATGAATAAGATCTTAGGATTAGCATTACGTTCGATATAATAAAAATTACTATTGAATTCTTCTATCAGTAATTGATAATTCTTTTGATTTACAAATGGAGCGAATTTTTCGAGGAATTGTTTTTCGTTGCCCGATAAACGCACCAATGATCGTTCGCCAAAATTATACATCAGCGCGTCTCTAAAAACCGCCAATGAATAGGTAATAAATTGTTTTTGCTTTTCGCGATCTCTTCCCGCATTATCTTCTACCCATTGCAAGGCTTTATCTGAATCAAACTTTAAAGCCAAGCGCATAAAATTTTGAAAATGTGTTAAGAACGAAAGCCCTTCATCATCTTTATGCAAAGCCGCTAATGCCTCTCTAAAATTCCCTTCACTTAAAAATGCTGCTTGCAAAGCTGCGGTTTCATTTACACCTAAGCGATCCATTAAATTAGAAGCGATCTCTTTTTCTTCCACAGCATAAAACGGAATGTGTTGCACACGCGAAATAATAGTGGCCATCAATTTTTCAATATCATTTGCTATTAAAATAAAAATAGTGTCTTCGGTTGGCTCTTCTAAAACCTTTAATAATTTATTGGCGGCTTCTGAGTTCATTCTATCGGCTTGCCAAATGATCATGATCTTGTAAGAGCCTTCAAAACTTGTATAGCTTAATTTCTTTAAAATGTCGGATGATTCCTCAACAGGAATGATAGGTTGTTTATTCTCTGCATTTAATTCTTCAACCCAATCATTAAGGGTTAAATAATTATTCCGTAAAAATGCTTCTCTAAAATCAACAATAAGATCGTTACTTGTTTTTACATGTTTGCTTTTAATAATGGGGAAAACAAAATGCAGATCGGGATGAATAAGTTTTGAAACTTTGCCGCAAGCCGGACAAGTGCCGCAGGGTTCGTTATTGGTTTTATTTTTACAAAATAAATATTGCGCAAAGGTAATGGCGGCTAATAAATGTCCGCAGCCATCTTTTCCCGAAAATAATAAAGCATGCGGAACACGTTGTGTATTCACCATTCTTACTAATCGGTCTTTCGCCTCTGCCTGGCCAACAATATCTTTAAATAACATTTAGTGCTTAGTATTTTGGTATCATTCCTCTTATTCCCATGTCAACCGGTTTTTCTCCTACTTCCGGCTGATAATATCCATCAAATGTAACTTCGTTCCACTCAAAACTTTTATTGGTTGAAAGATATACTGTAATGATCACATCTGAAGTTTCAGTTCCTGTTATTACTAATGGTGCTCCAACGGTTGGCGCAGCAGCAGTAACAAATTCGCCGGTAACTAAACAACTTCCCGGAGGAATTGGTGAACTAGGATTTGGATTTACAACAGTTGTTGCAGGTGCTTGTCCATCGGCCCAATAATCAAGGCCAAATACTTTTGTGTGAAATCCCCAATAACCTTGCGGATGATTTCCAACGCCACCGGTTGTTGGCGTCATTACTGTTCCATGCATTTTGTATTTTGAAATATAAGTGTTGTATCCAACAAAAGAAGCAACGGTGCCAACAATAATTCCTGCCGAAGTTGTTTTTACTTTGATATCATAATTTTGATAGGCTAACGAAACTCTTAACCATTTATACGTTCCAACAACAGATGGCGTGATAGGAACCGAAAAAAATACAGCGCTATCTTTTACCAAAACACCTTGGCAATGTACAATGGCTGCTGTTCCGCCACACGTTGTTTCAGGTGCATGATACAACTGTACGCCAGCGCCAACTGCAGTTGTATTTGTTTGAGCTAACTCTATATAGTGTGCACTCATGAAATTAAACTTGGGCGAATAGGCTGCATTTCCAGCTCCTACACCTGTAGGTTGACCCAAATTATTTAAACGCACTTGTGTACTATCA
>CAYYUS010000345.1:0-3900 GCA_964474925.1 uncultured Akkermansia sp.
TGTCTTGCGCGCGAACGATGACCGAGTCCGCCCGCTTACTTTTGCTTGCTGGTTAGTGGCTGACCTTTTCATTTATCAATGATTATTATTTGGTCACCACCTATGTCTTTAATTGATTTTAGAAAGTCATTGAAAGCTGAAATTTCATTTTCAAGTTTAACTGAAATTTGATCGTCCCTCTGTTTAGCTTCTTCACTTGTCATAACTTCACTGTCCTGAAACAGCCATCTATTTAGCGGATTACCAAATTCGTAATTGTCGGGGATTTTGCTTTGGTTTATTTCGACATTCGTTTTTAATTTTAGGTCTTTGAAAATGTTGTCGCGGAAAATTACAAATGAAATACTTAGCTTCGGATTTCTTGATAAATAGTTTTTGAGTCGTTCATGAAATTCTGGAACGCAGTCTTTTTTATGATCAAAAACTTTTAAGTCTTGAAGAATTGCCCACTTAATAGACCACAAATCGTGGTAATGTTTAATGTTGATTGTCTTGACGTTCATTGTTCTGTCAGGTTTGCCACTAACTAGTATATACCCGCCATAAAATAGCGCCTATACAACACCCGTTAGATATATATGCGCTATAAAATGGAGCTATTGGATAATATGAGTATAGTAGGTTTTTGAAAAAAGCACCCTACCCCTTAAACCCATTCATCTTATCTGCTAACTTAATAGCTTCGTAAAGATTAATGATGCCGGCGTTCTTACCAAGTTCTTCAAACTTAACGTAACGATCTTTAGCGCCTTTTTTGCTGCCCGGTTTAATTACTTTTTTGCCTTTATAAGTTCTTACGCTACTCTTAATTAAGATCTTTTTTATTTGCTCGGGAGTAAGCGCAGGATAATACGATTTTAAAACCGCTGCAACTCCTGCCGCTACCGGTGTAGCCATACTTGTTCCGCTCAAGTCTTTATATTCGTTTTCAGGTAAGGTTGAGTAAATATCAACGCCCGGTGCAAATAGATCAATAGATTTTTTTCCGTAGTTTGTAAATCCGGCTGCTATCATCGAATCGGGTTTCCAGCTCAAAGCACCAATGGTCATCATATTGCTTGCAGTTCCTTTTCCTTCAAATTTTGTTGTTGGGTAGTGCGTTACTTCGTCAATATTTAAATGATCGTTACCTGCCGCATGCATTAATAATACGCCTTTTGATTGCGCATATTTCACTGCAGCATCCACACATTTTTTATCCCACGAATATTTTTTACCAAAACTCATGTTCAATATTTTTGCGCCATTATCAACTGCGTAAATAATAGCATTTGCTATGTCTTTATCACGCTCATCACCATTTGGCACACAACGCACAGCCATGATCTTTACATCAGCAGCAACGCCGTCCATCCCTACTCCATTATTTCTTTTGGCTGCAATAATTCCGGCCACGTGCGTTCCATGTAAACTGTGTGGTCCTTTACAATCGGCATTACCATAATATTTTTCGTACGAATCAGCATAATTATCTCCCACAATGGTACGTGGATCAACATCCGGATTCAATCCTACCTCTATCATTGGATTAATTTGTTCGCTTCCTTCTTTAAGTTGCTCTTTAAAATCATTAAAAGTTCCTTTGCCTTGCTTCATCGACATCATCACTATCATCTTTACTTGCTTGGCCGGTTTTTCTTCGGGCGTATATTTTTCTAAGTTCTCTAATTTGATATCGGTAACATTTTGTTGCGCTTTAATATCCGCTTCCACTTTCACTAAACCTTCTTGCAAAAATTTGATCTGGTTATATGAAGGTTCGTACTTTGCTCGCGTAGAGGTCATGTCTTCTTTCACTGCCGCGTATAAATTGAATTCCGCTTTCTCTTCTTTTGATTTAAAATCGGCTAATGTTTTACCCTCATACTTTGGCTTAAGCTTACGATACAAGCGCGTCATCTCTAAATTCTCTGCATCTACATTCTTGCCATCTTTTCCACCCAAAAAATTCCAACCATGGATATCATCAATGTATCCATTCTTATCATCATCTATACCGTTTCCGGCAATTTCTCCGGGGTTGGTCCACATAACCTCACTAAGATCTTCATGCTTCCAATCAACACCGCTATCTAATACAGCCACAATTACCGGAACAGCTTTTCTATCCTTTAATAATTCCTTATAGGTCTTTTCGGTGCTCACACCATTTACTTTATCAGTAGTTGGATCGAGATTGAACCAATTATCAGGACGCTTAGCAACTGTAGGAGTTGCTGTTGCTGTTTGAGCAGATAAAAAGCCGCTTAATAAAAGGATGGAAACTGAAATGAATAGTCTTTTCATTGTATGTGGGTTAAATTTTAACTCTAAAATATATAAATATTATCACTAATTAATACCGTTTACACTAATTAACAGCCTAGTTATTCATCCTAGCTACTGCATCAATAATATCGTGCTTGGTAATGATGTGCATATTTCCACCCATATCACGCAGCAAAACCGCGTTATTATCCTTGGTAATAAGCTTACTCACTTCCTCAATTGGCGCTTGCTCTCCAACTATTGGAAAAGCAGGTTGCATCATTGATTTTACGGTTTGTTTTTTAATATCGCTGTTTTCTATTAGTTTATTGAATAAATAATTATCGTTCAACGATCCAATATAATTTCCGCCTTCTACAACCGGCAATTGCGAAATATTGAACTTACTCAAAACAGAAAGTGCATCTCCTATGGTATCGGCTGCATCGATCGTTAATAATTTTTGATTCTTATGATTAGCTACTAGATCAATTGCTTTTGGCTTTGTCATTTCTAAGAAATTACGATCCCTCATCCATTCATCATTGAACATCTTTGCCAAATAACGCGTTCCGTGATCATGAAAAATAACAACAACCACATCTCCTTTTTTGTACATGTGTTTCATTTGCATTAAACCCGCCATTGCCGATCCTGCGCTGTTTCCTGCAAAAATCCCTTCTTCGCGAGGGATACGGCGCGTCATTACAGCCGCATCCTTATCCGTTACCTTTTCAAAATGATCGATCACATTAAAATCAACGTTCTGCGGTAAAAAATCTTCTCCAATTCCTTCAGTGATGTATGGATAAATTTCATTTTTATCAAAAATGCCGGTCTCTTTATATTTTTTAAATACTGAACCATACGTATCAACACCCAATACTTTGATGTTCGGATTTTTTTCCTTCAAATATTTTCCTGTACCGCTAATGGTTCCGCCTGTTCCAACACCAACTACCAAATGCGTGATCTTTCCATCGGTTTGATCCCATAATTCCGGGCCGGTTTGCTCATAGTTTGCAATAGCATTGCTTGGATTATCATACTGATTCGGTTTCCACGAATTGGGGATCTCGCTCACCAATCGCGATGACACAGAATAATACGAACGCGGATCTTCAGGATCAACATCGGTAGGACAAACAATTACTTCTGCACCAAAGGCACGTAAAGCATCTACTTTCTCTTTACTTTGTTTATCGGTAGTTGTAAAAATACATTTGTAACCTTTAATTACTGCACCAATAGCTAAACCCATTCCGGTATTTCCGCTGGTTCCTTCAATAATAGTTCCGCCCGGTTTTAAACGTCCGTCTTTTTCGGCATCTTCTATCATTTTAATGGCCATGCGATCCTTAATAGAATTGCCGGGATTAAATGTTTCTACTTTTGCATATACATCACACGGAAGTCCTCTTACGATCTTGTTCAACTTCACAAGCGGTGTGTTTCCAATGGTCTCTAATATATTCTTACAAGTCTTTTTCATAATCTTCGTTCTTTTTGACTTTTAACTTTTTGTTATTTCACCTCTAAGGTTTGTCTCTAATAAATTCTTTAATTTTTTAACTGGTAATTTTTGTCCTAATAAGAACATGAGTTTTGTTACAGCGGCTTCTATGCATTGTCGACGCTGTTGGCGCAGATCAT
>CAYYUS010000346.1:0-3891 GCA_964474925.1 uncultured Akkermansia sp.
TTATCTCATCATTGGCCCATTCGCTGGTTCCCCAGTATAAAATTTTTCCTTGCTGGATCAAAGTATTCATGGCGAGTACCGTTTCTTCTATCGGTGTGTTCTTATCAGGGCGGTGACAAAAGAACATATCCAAATAATCTAATTGTAAACGTTTTAAAGCTGCATGGCAACCTTCCATAATATGCTTGCGAGAAAGTCCTCTTTGATTTGGTTTATCTTCTTCAAAACCAAAAAACACCTTGCTTGAAATTGTATATGAACTGCGACTCCAGGTTTTATTTTTTAAAATATGGCCCATCACTTTTTCTGATTGTCCACGCGCATAGATCTCGGCATTATCAAAAAAGTTCACACCTGCATCGTAGGCTATCGACATTAATTCGTCGGCCGTTTTATCTCCAATTTGTTTTCCAAATGTTACCCAGCTTCCAAACGAAAGTAAACTTACTTGTAATCCTGAATTTCCTAATCTCCTGTATTCCATAAATTCTTTTTAGTGACGCTAATTTACAAAAAAAGGGGCCAAAAGCCCCTTTTAAATGTGTTTGCAATTATTTCTGTATGATGAGTTTACGCGTTCTGGATCGTCCATCACTTAAGGTGATCTGTAAAATATACACCGAATTTTGTAATTCGCTCAAGTCTAATTTGAAATTATTCGAATTCACAGCGTTCTTAGTCAACAATTCTTTTCCGGCAACATCCATTACTTTTAATGAATTAATTTCTGCTTCACAATCAATTTGTACCAAACCGTTATTGGGGTTAGGACTCAAACTAAGTTTTATATCATTTTCAAATTCTTCAATTCCCGAACACCACGCAACATTTTGAACGATACTTGCTGTGGATGCACAGCTTCCGTTATAACCCGTAACAATAAACACTGTACTCAAAACAGGCATAACAACTATTACGGAACCTGTTCCACCTGAATTCCACGAATAAGTTGTAGCCCCACTTGCCGATATTGCTACAGTAACTCCGGCGCATATTAATGCCGAAGACGTATTAATTGAAAGTACAGGTGGATTATCTACGGTAACTGTAACAGCAGTTCTTAAAGGACTTGTTGTACAGGTTGCCGCACTTGCATAGTATGTGTAAACACCTACGCTTAAAGTTGGAGTGATAAAGGCTGATCCACTTCCAATTGCGGTTGTTGAACTTTGGCTAGAATACCAACTAATACTTCCTGTTCCTGAAACTGTTAAGGTGCTACTGTTTTGTGTGCAAATTCCCAAAGAATTTGCAGGGGTAACATCAATTGGAGTTGGCGGAGCGGTACAACCATTTATTTTATGAAAAAAACCATCAAAATTTCCTATCGGACTTGCGGTGAATGAGCCAGGTCCAATATCAAATTGCATTGGATTGCTACCAAAATATCCTGCAGAATATACATTAGAATTTGCATCGCACGAAATACTTAGAGCAACATCTGTGCTGGTTCCTCCGTACTCTGTTGCCCAAATAAAATTACTTGCGCTATCAAGTTTAACTATAAATGGATTTGTAGACGTGGAAGTTAAAAAATTTGTTGTTGGGTTAGGATCAAAATCAACAGTTCCTGAAAAATAACCACCAATAAATATATTATTGTATGGATCTTTAGTTAATTCCAAAGCAACTTCGGTTCCCGTTCCACTAAAGCGTTTTACGTAAACAAAATTTCCGGCACTAGAATATTTAAGTAAATAGGCGTCGTAACTTCCTAAACCGGTGAGCGCGGTTATTCCTGGTCCCGATTGAAAATCCACAGTATTAGAAAAGAAACCTACGGCTAGTAAATTATTGTTGGCATCAACCTCTAGATCGAATATTCCTTTTGGTCCAAGATTTCCATTTATTGTTGCAGCCCAGCCAAAATTACCATTCGCATCAAGCTTCTCTATAAAACCATCCATTTGTGAGGGTCCACCCGGTGCAACAGAAGATGTTCCTGCACCCGGATCAAGATCTACGTTACCTAAATAATCTCCTGCTACAAACACATTTCCATTCAAATCAGTGATAACAGCTCTAGGACCAACTTGTCCACCTGCAATACCATCCATTCTTTTACCATAAATAAAATTCCCTGCGTTATCTAATTTTAGTAAAAGGGTTCCTGCGCTTGAAAAATTTAAAATGCTTATACCCGGACCCGGATCTACATCCACATTTCCAACAACTCTTCCAATCGTAAACACATTGCCTGCTTGGTCAACGCATATATCTTGTCCGTAATCAGAATTTGGTGTACTCAATACTTTGGCCCAAACCAAATTTCCATTTGCATCCATTTTTACCACATAAAGATCATCGCCATTAGCAGTAAAATTTAAAACGCCTGCACCAGGATCAAAGTCCACTGTATTTCCAAACTTCCCTGTAAAGTAGCTGTTACCTGCGGCGTCTGTATATAACTCTACCGCTTGGTCATTTTGTGATGCTCCTCCTATTTGTTTTGCCCAAACTAAATTACCGTTACCATCAAGCTTTGTAATAAAAATATCATTGGTTGATGCAAATGATGACATTGTAAAGGTACCTGGTCCCGGATCAAAATCTACCACCCCGGTAAATACACCAACTGTAATAACGTTTCCATTGTTATCCGATTTAGTGGAATAACAAATAGTAGTAGTAGCAACTCTGCCAATTTGTTTAGCCCAAAGAAACGAAGGGTTTTGCGCAATAAGATTAAAAGCAAAAAGAAGACTTACTAGGTATCCGATTTTTCTCATTTTATTTAAAAATTACTTTATTAAAGATAATAATTTTAAGGAGAAAACAATGTTTTAGCAGTATAAAGGCTATGTTCAGTCAAAAAAAAAAGGAACCATTTGGTTCCTTTTATCTAAAATTTATATGATCAATCTTCGTCTTCTGAACTATTTACTTGCTCAAACTCGAAGGAGTGACCAACTAGTTTTTCAAGAACTTTTCCTTGCTCGAACATATCTGAATCATCTGTTTCGTAGGTCCAAACGATCTTCAAATTATCTTTATTACTGCACACAGCAAATATTTTTTTCAAGATCCTTAACATCATTGAAGTGCTTGTGGTATTGATGTAAACGAAATTGATCCTTAGGTTTATATTCTCCGGATCAAGTTTTTCGTATTTATCTAACCACTCCATAGTGGTACGGTAAAATTCGGTTGCATCCTCAGGAATAGAGATCCCGTTAATAGACATGAATCCATTAAGTTTAAGACTGATCTCGGGTGTGCGTTTGGTTCCTTTAATGAAGATACTTTCCATAAATAATTACTAACCTAAATATACTGATCTTTTTTAGATTCTAACTTCAAAATTATTCAATGTCAACGTCTTTTTAAAATGATTTAGATAAACCTCAATTTCTATACTACAAGTGATTTTAAAGTACAGCCGAACGCCATTAAATTACCTCACCAAAATTCGGTGTTCCAACATATCATTTATGGCGTATTTTACACCTTCTCTTCCTAGTCCGCTTTCCTTTATTCCACCATAGGGCATCTGGTCGAAACGCAGTGTGGGCGCGTCGTTGTGGATGACCCCACCAACTTCTATTTTTTCAAAACTTGTAGTTAATTCAGCTACAGAATCGGTAAAAACGCCACATTGTAAACCAAACTTTGTGGTATTTATTTTTTTAATCGCATTTTCGATAGATCCCGAGTAGCTTTCTAGGCAAATTACCGGACCAAAAACTTCCTCGCAGTTCACTTTCATTTTTTCGGTTGTGCCAGTAAGGATGGTTGGCTCCACAAATTTGCCTGTTCTAGTTCCTCCACATAAAAGCGTAGCGCCTAAAGCGGTTGCTTCTTGGATCCATTTTTCAACTCTTACAGCATTTGCTTCATCTATCATGTCGCTTATCTCTGTATCTTGCTTTAACGGATTTCCAATTTCCATAT
>CAYYUS010000347.1:0-3869 GCA_964474925.1 uncultured Akkermansia sp.
GTTCCGTTTATACTTGGTGTATTCATTGCTGTAGTATTGGTAAAACTATTTGTTTCTAATTTTCCCGTAAGGACATTCCAGTCCACCACATTTTTATAATCAAGAGCCAGCCATCGTTCAATACTTATTGCATTGTATTTAAAATCATATTCAGCTATTTCCTCAAGCCCTCCTGTATCGTAATGTTGAAATAAATTCCCACGAAGGTTCAATAACTTGTCATTAGTTTGTCCTTCGCCATAAATATATAAGTCGACAATATTGTTCAACGCAGACGCACCATCACCATCAAGTACCGTTACAGTGGCAGGTCTGTGTAATGCATCGTAAGCAAAACGCACTTCAAAATTACGTTCATCCCAAGTGCGTAGGGGTAAACCAATAGAATTATTAAGGAGCCAACGCTGCCCGCTATCTGTGCTACTATGATATACCATGTTCCCAAGCATATCGTATTTGTATTGCATGATAACATTACCACGCGCGTCCTTCACGCTTCTTAAATTTCCTTCTATGTCTAACCTCGAACAGGTATCGAAAACCGTAAGTGGACTCAGGTCCAAAACATCCTGTTCGAGAACCGGCCTGCCCAATGTGTCAAAATGAATTGTTTTAGGAGTATTATAATGTTCAGCTGCTTTATCAGAAGCATCTTGCTCTTCGGTGGAACCACCTTGCATCACAACATACCAGTCCGAGTCAACACTCGTGTCATTCTGATCGTAGCTTATTTGTTTCCAACTGTCAAACACAGCTTTGCCAAATGTTCCGTCAGGGAAATCTGTTCTAATCAACCTTCCTAGTGCATCGTATCGTGAAATCGCCGTTACACCACTTTCAACCAACTCAGCATTGTTCTCATACTTGGCAGTTACTGAAAAAAATGGCTCGTATTGTTTTACCGAATTTCCTTTATTGTTAAACACAGTGCGTCCATTACCTATCCAACGTAAAGTTGGGAAAGGAGTTCCTATTGCTGCAGTTCGGGTATCTCTTGGTGTAATAGTTATAGTGCCATTGCCATTATCAATAACTTGTAATGCTTCGCCTGCTTCCGCCTGCATTTTTTTCATTACTACCTGTCCGCTTCCATTGCTGTATTCAAAACTGATCTGTAATTTGGAATTGTTGTTGTCTTGGTAATGTTCTTCTCGCATTATAGAACTTACAACGGTAGGATCAACACCACCTGAATTTTTATAGCGATGAAAGTCGTAAACAAAACGTGAAGTAGCATTTTGCAGCAAAGTATTGGCTAATGTTTCTAAGTCCGCATAATCGGTTAGATCTGCATCTGCTTCATCAAAATAATTATCTATGTCAGTTTGTTCGGCTACAGGTGTATGCGCTGTTAGTCCACTCAGGTCATCGGCTTGCGTACCCTTACCCAACAAAGCCATAGCTTTTGGTAATCCTAATTCATCAAGCAAAACCTGTGAAAGATTATCGTTAGCATCTTTAATTTCTACCGGCGAGAGTGTACGGTAATCAAATGCTTCCACTGAAACTACATTATTTATGGCGTCAGTGATTTCTTCAATAAATAAAAAGAAGTTTGCCTCAAATGTTACTTCGGTTACAGAACCAAAAGCATCGGTAAAAGAAACAGGCGTGAAAAAACGGGCAATAGCGGCTGCAACAGTTTCTGTTCCGCTAATAAATTGCACAGTACCGGAACGGATCCACCAATCATTATTAAATTGAACGAATTGGCCTGCGTTCATTTCAGTATTGGTGACAAGGCTTCCGAAAATATCATCCAATAAATTCGATTCCCCGGGACTTGTATCATTGGTATAAGCCAATTGGTAATTTTCAAAAGGTAACCCTCTCGACTCTATAACGCCTTGAGCAAGCGCACCCGTTAGATCATCCTTATAATACAAACTTTTTGCATGCTCTATCAAACGGTATTCAAGTCCTGTTGTTGGCGCATCTTCATATGGAACCTCCGAACCATTAATAAAAAGATCATCAAAACTTTCAATCGTATAAATATCACTAGGCGGAGATGTTGGCAGATCTAAATCTGTAATTTCAAACGATCGTGTTGCGGAAGGCAAGCGCAAACGATATTTGTGATCCATTAGAACGTCGTTTGTGAATTCGTTCACTGTCACAATAATAGCAGTCTTATTTTGTGCCGTCTGGGTTTCACTTGGCAAACTTGTATCGGGTACCATACGTGGATACACCACTGAAGCAGATTCAATGATGTTGCCATAAATATCCATTTCAAGGTTTAGCTTATGCGCCACACGAGGATCGGAAATATTTCTATCGTAACTATAAGTAATCGCTTCGCTTTCTTTTACACAAAACACGGCGTACTTATTTTGTCCCGCTGGCTGCAACAACTCTATCATGCAGTTGTGCGTGCTTACCATGTAGGGTTTCTTCTGCTCCTGAGCGGTTCCATCTAAGGAAAATACTTCCGTACGCAATGGCAATGATTTACAAGCGCGATGAGCTTCGCGTTTTTCGATGGGGCTCATATTATCAACCAAGTTCTGGTTGTTTGGATGCAAATTGTCGGGAACAATACGCGCCGCAGGTAATTTGCTCTCTACATTTGTAAATGGTCCATATAAGTTGTTGTAAACCGAATACCAGTATTCAGATTCAAACTGATCGAGAATTTTTTTATCGCGGATATAGGCACCTGTGTGAAACCATGAACGTGTTAGAACAGGAGCCTGGTTAATATCGGCATCATCCAAATTTGTATTGTCATCGGTGGTCCAATGTTCTGTAACCTCCGTATCAATTTGATCAACTCGTCCAAATCCACGGAATTCTTTTTCCGCATGATCGTAATAACCGTGATGGTAAGTATAAACGCTAGTGAACGTTTGCTTCATCACCTTATCAATATTGATCACCCGAGAAAGGCAGTAAACAGGAAAATGAAGTTTTGTTACCCAAGGATTTCCTACCAGCTTATCATCAATGTAAAATTTTGTAGAAGGTGTATATTCCAACTCCACTTCCTTACCCATGTTGTTCTTCCAGCCTATCATAATGTGAGGCTTGGTGCTATCCATCAGATCAATATAACGTAAAGGCGCCTGAGCGTCTTTTTGTAAAGGACTGCTCCATGTGATGCAGGCAAGTCCGTTACCTAAAAGATCTGTTACGTTTATGTCAGCATCACTATGAACAGAAGGAAAAGCGTCAATTTCAACAGGCGTTGTACTAAAAGTATTTCCGCTTAAGTTGAGCCAGCAAGAGAATTTATTTTTTCCTAAATAGATAAGATCAGGTGTACCTGAACCATCGATATCAGAAATTTTAAGATAAGCAGGATTAAAATCGTAGTCTGTATCAAATACAGGCGCATTATCCATGCCAACTTTCGCACCAAAATTCCCATAACCTAAGTTTGGCCAGTAACATACTTCGCCATTTCGAATGCGTACAATGTCAACAAGGCCATCGCCGCTCATGTCGGCTAAAAAAACACTTTGAGTACTATCCGCAAAAACTATATGCGGACTTAGTTCTTCATCCGTATGTTTTGATGTTCGGTGATAATCTTTAAAACCTTCGCGTCCATCTGATTCATACCAGGTGAACACAGAATCTTCGGTAATGAGCAGATCAGTTTTTCCATCACCGTTCAGGTCGATCAATCGCGTTTGAGGATCATTGAAATTTACGTTAGGTAAATTTCTGAACGCTTTGAAACGCTGAAATACTTCGTCGTCGTCAATTTCAAAATAACCTTCCGGATTATTATTGAAGTTCACAATTTGTTTTACACCGTCGCCTTCCAGATCTACAAGTTGCAAAGCACCGCCTAATCCGTTAAAGGAAGGCTTAGGAGAAACCACATGCGAAGATTCAAAATTACCTTCACCAAGATTACG
>CAYYUS010000348.1:0-3869 GCA_964474925.1 uncultured Akkermansia sp.
CGGATATTAGTTATTTGTCTTTGCCACATTTAAGTGATTTGTATCCGGCTAAACTTACAGAAACCAATTATTTTATTAATGGTTCGGTGATTCCAAATGGATCTATACCTAAACAGGTAAAGAGCTTAAAACAGAATGAAGGATTAGCATATAAAGGCACTCTTATTGCATTTAATGGGTCGGAAGCATCGCTTAGAGCGTTTAATATTTCTAAAACTATTGAAGCTACCGGCGAAGTGATGTTTGTGAAGAATGTATATGATATTTTTAAGAACAATGGCGAATGCATTAAAGCTGATTTTGATCTGATCACCAAAGGAAGAAAGTCGAAGGCACTTGGAAGAACGGTTACGGTTATTGGAAATAAAAAACTTGTTTTTGTTGAGCCGGGCGCAAGTATAAATGCAAGCATTTTAAATACTACAGCCGGACCAATTTACATTGCAAAAGATGCAGAAGTAATGGAAGGTTGCACGGTTCGTGGGCCGTTTGCGCTTGGAGAACACAGCGCTTTAAAAATGAGCGCTAAGATCTATGGTCCAACTACAATTGGTCCGCACAGCAAAGTGGGCGGCGAAGTAAATAATTCGGTGATATTTGGATATAGCAATAAAGCGCACGATGGATTTTTAGGAAATAGTGTAGTGGGTGAGTGGTGTAATTTGGGTGCCGATACCAATAACAGCAATTTGAAAAATAATTACGGTAACGTTAAGCTTTATAATTACCTGCAGCAAAAACCGGTTGATACAGGAATGCAATTTTGCGGTTTGATCATGGGCGATTATTCAAAAACCGGAATAAACACCATGCTAAATACTGGTACTGTGGTTGGCGTGGCTTCAAATATTTATGGTGCAGGATTTCCTCCAACACACATTCCAAGTTTTAGCTGGGGTGGAGCTCAAGGTTTTGATACATATCAATCAGAAAAATTATTTGAAACTTCCGAAAAGGTATTTGAACGCAGAGGTCTTAAATTTGGCGATAAAGAAAAGAAAATGCTCAACGCAGTTTTTGATCTGAGCGTAAAAAAAGTTAGATCTTAATTCCCACCATACACACATCGTCTACCTGCTCAATATTACCTTTCCAATCATTGAAGGTTCGTGTAAGCGTTTTTAATTGCTCATCCATTGGTGAATTGTTGATGGATAGAAGTAGATCATTCAATTGTTTGTATTTGAATTTTTTTCCTTTTGGTCCGCCAAACTGATCGGCATAACCATCGGTGTAAATATAAATTATATCGCCTTTACTGATCTCTAAAGTGTAATTGGTGAATTTTTCGGTTCGCTCGCCGTAACCTACAGGCATTTTATCTGCTTCCAGTTCTATGAGTTGGTTGTTCCTTATCATGATGGGCGAATTATATGCTGCTGCATAAGAAAGAGAGTAACTGGTTGTTATTTGCTCTTTATTCTCAAATTCCATCTTTTTATCAAAGCGCATTAGCACCCCGTCAAATCCATCTTTTTGATCGTTCTTACTAATGGTGCTTATTAAGCGCTCGCGTGCATAGTCAAATATTTTATTGGGTTCGGTAATACCTCTCTCATTTATGGCTTCACTTAAATATGCCATATTCAATAAACTCATAAATCCCCCCGGAACACCGTGTCCCGTGCTATCACACACCGCAACGTAATACATTTCGGTAACAGTTGATCTACCGTCCTTAAGTTTAGTTTCGTTACTAATGTGTTTGCTAAGCCAATAAAAATCTCCACTCACAATATCTTTTGGGTCTGATAGAACAAATGTATCCGCAAAGAACCGTTTGATAGATTCGAAATTGTGAAGCAATGAGTCTTGGATCCGTTTCGCGTAATTGATACTATCCAAGATCTCTTTTTGTTTTTCTTCGATGATCAATTTTTGTTCTTCCGTTTGCCTGTTCTTTTCTTCAATGATATGTTTTTGCCTTTGTGTTAATCGAAAGCGGTTATAAATGATGATCGAAACGATAATGAGCAAAGCAACTACCACAATAATGGCTATAAGTTGGATCTTTGCCTTGGCGATCTCGGCATTTTTGGCTTTTAATTTTTCTAAATTCACTGTGCGCTCACCGGCCATGGTGATACTATCTTGTTGAACTTTCTTTTGGTACGTGTACTCAAATTGCAATTGATTTATTTCACGCTGTTTGTTATCCTTCGCCAGGGTGTCTTGCAAGAATTGATATTTCTCATAAAATTTTAGCGACTCCTTAAATTTATTCTTTTTCTTATGGTATTGATATAAGCTAACGTAAACGCTTGATCGGGTATCTATATCGTCGTTCTCATAAGATAATTTTTCGGCCTTTTCCAAATAGGCTATACCTTTCGCATCATCTCCCTTTAAGCATAATAAATTGCCCATTTCAGCGTAGGTACTTGTGATCTCGGCAACATTCTCTGTTTCTATGGCGTATTTCAAAGCAATTTCATAATTTGCTAAGGCCTCATCTTTCATTCCCTTTTCTTCGTAAATGTTGGCTATGTTATTATAACAATACACTAACCCATTCTTATCATCGTATTTTTCGTAAAGTGCTTTACTTTGCATGGCATACTGCATGCTTAGGTCGTAATCTTTTGTGGCGAGGTAAATGATGCAGAAGTTATTATAGATACTTGCTTGGTTATACTCATCATTCAGTTTTTTCATCACACTCAAACATCTTTTTAAGGAGTTAAGCCCAAGTTGAAATTCTTTTAGTTTGATGTAAATGGTTCCAATGTTTCCCAACATGATACTTTGCCCTCGCAGATCATTTAGTTGTTCGCTTAATTTTAAACCTTGCTGGTAATAGTTAACAGCCTGAAGATAATTGCCTCTTAATTGATAAATGGCGCCATAGGCATTATAAAATTTTGATTTGAATTTTGGATGCTTGGCAGCTAACTTGCCCTCAAGTCCAAGTTTGGCAAATGCCTCTGCTGTGTCCAGGTTGGTATATACCTTTTCCCAAATAAGATCATAAAGCGCTAAAATTCGGGTGGTATCATGTTGCTTAGCGTCGTTATAGATTTTTAAATAGTCTTGATCCTGAGCCGATGAGTTAAAACCGACCAGTAATAGGAAAAGGAGCGAAAAATATGATAAGGTTCTCTTAATAGTGTACAAGTAAATAAATAAACTTCGCCCTTACAAGAAACAGGTTCGGGTAATTAGCGAATGAAGGTTTTAAGTTAGTAAAAAATCCTAAATCAACGCCTATATTTTCCTAAAACCGATTTTGGGTATTTATTGCACAAATAAATCATTTTAGTTTTTAAAACCCTTGATTTTACTGGGTTTACGGGCGAAAAGGCCTTTATGAAATTTGTGCTTTTATTAACAAATTTTGCTATTATTTTCTTATATTTGCAGGCCTTTTTAAGGCAATTTATAATTTTAAAAGTGTTTTTACAAAAAGGTCTATACGGTATGAAAAAAAGAGCTTTGATAGGCTTTTTGTTTATTGCTTCATTAACGATGGGGCAGAATCTTTCAAATTCATATCATGTGATGCGTACCGACCTTGGTCAATTATATGATGGATCTCAGATCAGCGTAAAAACATACAGCTTTAATTACTCTATCTACGATAAACAAATTGATACTACCAGAAAGAGTATTTATTTTACGGTAAGAGAAAAAGACGCTAGCGGAAAATTTTACAGGAATAACGGTTATCAATTTGCGTTTGATACAAACAAGGATACTATTCTTTGGGCAAACGATGTTCGCAAGTTTGATATTGCTGATAATATGGATGAGCTCCTTATGATCTCAAGCGATGTAAGCACGAGCAAATTCAATAAGAACACAGGGCTTGAGCAATTCCAGCATCAAACAAAATTGGTGTTTGTAGACTCCAAGCATAAAATGGGTTTAAC
>CAYYUS010000349.1:0-3855 GCA_964474925.1 uncultured Akkermansia sp.
TTTTGGTTTATACATTGTAAATTCTGTTCAGGAAGAAGTAGGATTAAATGGAGCGCACATGATCTCGCGTAAAATAAACCCAGATGTTGCTATTATTACGGATGTATGCCATTGTACGCAAAGTCCAATGATGAATAAAATTACCAGTGGAGATATTTCTGCAGGTAAAGGTCCGGTGTTGAGTTACGCGCCGGCGGTACAAAATAATTTATTGAAATTGATCATAGATGCTGCAAAAAAGAATAAAATTGATTTTCAACGTCAGGCTGCATCGCGCGCAACAGGAACGGATACTGACGCGTTTGCTTATTCTACAGATGGAATTGCATCAGCTTTGATATCACTACCTTTGCGTTATATGCACACAACCGTTGAATCGGTTCACAAACAAGATGTGGAAGAGGTGATCAAATTGATCTATCATAGTGTGAAAAGCATTAAGAACAATCACGATTTCAGATATTTTAAATAAGGAAGAAATTGAGAATGCCAATTTTAGGTTCTATAATTAAAGGTGCAATTGATCTGCGTGGAAGAATTCCGGCGCGTAAGAATGTTTACAAGCAACAAGTAAAACAGTTGCGTAAACTTTTAAAAAAGGCGGAGGATACGGAATTTGGAAGACACTATGGGTTTAGTAATATGTTGTTGGAAGAAGATCCTATCAAAACGTTTCAAAAAACTGTCCCTATTTGTGATTACCAATCTATTTTTGATGCGTGGTGGCACAAAGCAATAAAAGGTGAGAAAGATATTTGCTGGCCGGGCAAGATAAATTATTTTGCTTTAAGTTCCGGCACATCTGAATCGGCGAGTAAACATATTCCTGTTACAAAGGATATGATAAAGGCTATTCAAAGAGTAACCATCAAACAGATCCTATCTACACGACACTTTAACTTTTCTAAAGAACAATACGAAACTGAAGTATTGTTTGTTGGAGGAAGCACAAATTTAAATTTTAACGGAATTTATTTTAGCGGCGATCTAAGTGGGATAACCACCGGCTCCGTTCCACGTTGGTTCAGTGGATTTTCTTTACCGGGTCCCGAAATTCGCGGACAAAAAGACTGGGAAAGTAAATTGCAGATGATGGTTGATAATGCAAAAAGTTGGAATGTTGGTTTTATTTGTGGCGTACCTGCTTGGATACAGATTTTATTTGAACGCATCATCAAGCAATATAATTTAAAGACGATACATGATATTTGGCCTAATTTGTCTATTTATGTACATGGAGGAGTTGCAATTCATCCTTATAAGAGTAGTATAGACGTTTTGTGCGGAAAGCCATTGATCTATTTAGATACATATTTGGCCTCTGAAGGTTTTATTGCTTACCAGGAAAGACCAAATCCTAACCAAGCCATGAAACTGCTAACGGACAATAAATTGTTTTTGGAGTTCGTGCCATTTAACGAAACTAATTTTGATGCCGACGGAAATATTTTGCCAAATGCAAAAGCGTTGAATATTACAGAGGTGGAGTTTGGAAAGGATTATGCTTTACTTATTACTAACACCGCCGGTGCATGGCGTTATTTGATAGGCGATACCATCAAATTTACAAACCTCAAACGTTGCGAAATAATTATTACAGGAAGAACAAAGCATTTTTTAAGTTTATGCGGCGAGCATTTAAGTGTAGATAACATGAATGTGGCCATAAAGCATGTAGCAGAAGATCTTGGTATTCACATCAACGAATATTGTGTAGTTGGAAAGCCATTCGAAGGATTGTTTGCACACGAATGGTATATTGGCACTGATAAAAATGTGGATCCAAATGTAGTTGCCGAAACACTGGACGGTTATTTAAAGCAATTAAATGATGACTATGCCGTTGAGCGTAATCATGCATTAAAGAATGTTATTGTGAATGTTTTACCAAATGATGCTTTCATTGAATTTTTGGCAAGCAAGAATAAATTGGGCGGTCAAAGTAAATTCCCAAGAGTATTAAAGGGAAAACACTTAAATGAATGGATGGCATTTCTAGAAAAATATAAAAAACCCGCTTGATCTTAACCTTAGTATATCAAACACTAGTTATTATTTTATTACTGACCTTTTCGTTTGGTCCGGCTTTTTTTGCGTTGTTGAATACAAGTATTAAGCATGGTCCACGCGAGGGATCACTTTTGGCAACCGGCGTGATAGTGAGCGACCTTTTTGTTTGTTTACTGGTAATTGCCTTAATTAATTTAGGAGCCACTAATTTTATTCAGGATGAGAAGAACCAACGGTTCATGGGGATTTTGGCCGGATTAGTATTAGTAGTGTTTGGCTCTTTTTATTTTAAAAAACCGGTTACGGGTACTAATGAAACCATCGAGATCCAAAGTCCAACCGCATGGGTTTTATTACTGAAAGGTTTTTTTCTGAATTTATTGAATCCAACAGTTTGGCTACTATGGTTGGGTAACGTTACCGCGGTAAGCAAAACGTTAGAATATTCTACAATAAAAATGTTCATTTATTTTGGTATAACGCTTGGACTCACATTAACTGTAGAAATTTCGAAAGCATATTTAGCAAGTAAAATAAAAAAGTACCTCACCGACAAATTAATGCACACTATTAATTTAGCAACAGGTATTTTGCTGGTGATATTTGGTATTGTTTTAGTGTATAACCACTATTTTTAAAAAATGACTGATAAAGAACTGGAAGGCTTAAGAGCTAAGCTATTAGAAACTACATCTTTTCCCACGGTGTATATGTTCAAATTTATTGTACAAGCCGACAACCGCAATATTGCGCTTGTAGAGAGTTTATTTGCTGAGGAAGCCGACATACTCACCAAACAAAGCGACAAAGGAAAATACATTAGCATCACTTCAAAACAGGTAGTGATGAATGTAGATGAGATCATTGACGTATATAAAAAAGCGGCCGACATAAAGGGCATTGTGTTCTTGTAAGATGGTTTACAACTTACGTTCAAATAGTGTAATAGTTTCTATCAATTCAAAAGGCGCCGAGATCACGAGTGTAAAACGTAAAGAGCTCGAATATATTTGGCAAGCAAAAGCAGATGTTTGGCCAAGGCATGCACCCGTTCTTTTCCCCATTGTAGGGCGATTAAAAAATAATTCCTTCAAGCATAAAGAACAAAATTATTCGTTATCGCAACATGGTTTTGCAAGAGACAAAGAATTCAAATGCATCTCTCAAAGCGAAAAAGAGATCTTTTTTGAATTGGTAAGTGATGCAGAAACAAAAAAAGCATTCCCTTTTGATCATAGGCTGATCATCAAATACACGTTAGAGAATGATATGGTAATTTGTACTTATGAAGTAAAAAACCACTCTGATCAGAATTTGTTTTTTAGCATTGGCGCTCATCCTGGATTTAAGATCCCAATTGAGGAAAACGAAAAATTTGAAGACTATAAATTGAAATTTGATCCGGTAAAAGAATATCATACAAGTGTTTTAAGTGATGGATTACTCAGCGAAACAAAAGAAAAGTTGCATTTAACTAATGGCCAATTGAATTTAAGCACTTCCTTATTTGCTAAGGACGCGTTGGTGTTCGAGAATTCTCAAATTGATTCAATAAGTCTGATCTCTCCATCAGGTAAAGGCGTTGAACTAAATTGTAAGCAATGGCCTTACTTCGGTATTTGGAGCAAAAAGGGTTGTGATGAATTTGTTTGTTTAGAACCTTGGTACGGAATTACCGATAGTGTAAATGCTTCAGGCGATCTTAATACAAAAAAGGGAATGATCGAATTACAGCCAGAGAAGAAATTTGAATGTAGTTTTAGTATGCGGTTTTTTTAAATGCACTTAAACCTTAAACTCCTTCACAAAATTCACAAAGAACTATACTTTCTCTTTATCTATATC
>CAYYUS010000350.1:0-3851 GCA_964474925.1 uncultured Akkermansia sp.
ATTTAACACTTCTTTAATACGTGAACTGATCTTTGCTTCATCTTCCCATCCTGTTGCTTTCATCACAAATTTTAAATTATCACCAACAGTTCTATCAGATAATAATTGAAAATCCTGGAACACAATTCCTAATTTTCTTCGCAAATACGGTATATCTTTTGGCTTGATGGTATTAAGGTCGTAACCCGCTACAGTAGCCGATCCCATGCCTAAAGGAAGGTCGGCATAAATGGTCTTTAAGAAACTACTTTTGCCACTTCCTGTTTTTCCTAATAAGTAAACAAATTCTCCCTTACTTACCTCCACGCTAACACCCGATACAACAGGCCTTTCCTCTTGCATAAGAGTTGCATTCTCAAATTTTACTAAAATCGACATTCGTTCTTCAAATTCTAAAATTACCATAAAAGCAAGTTTAATTCACCAACCAAGCTGTAACTATATCAACACGTTACCGTTAATAATCAACATCATTACTACACTTACTATAAACTTAAGCCAACTACATTTATTGGGATAAATTTTATCTAATTAAACCCACATACATGCTTTTGAACAGAAATTTTCTGATCGCTTTGCTTTTTTTACTGGTTGGACGTGTTGGCGCACAAAAAACGGCGATCTTTTTAGATAAAGATGAGCTTTACAAAACCGGCCTTGAATTGTTTGATAAAAAACAATACACCAGTGCGCAAAAAAGTTTTGATGAATATATTTTAAAAGCAACTTCTTCTGTTCTAAAGACCGACGCTCAATTTTACGCTGCGGCTTGCGGTGTTGAACTTTTTCATAAAGATGGCGAGTGGCGCATGAAACAATTTATTGAAAAACATCCTGAGAGTTTAAAAAAGAATTTAGCATGGTTTTACTTGGGTAAATCAAATTTTAGAAAGAAGAAGTACAAAGAAACGATTGAATACTTAGAGAAAACTGAAGGCTCAAAATTAAATAAAGAAGATCTTGCCGAAATGCAATTCAAGCGCGGTTACAGTTATTTAATGGAAGGAAACCTAGAGAAAGCGAAAACTGATCTTGCTGAAATAAAAGATAAGGATAATAAATACATGAACCCTGCGATCTATTATTTTTCGCACATTTCTTATACCGAAAAAAATTACGGAACGGCTTTGCAAGGATTCAATAAGCTGGTGAACAACGAAACTTTTGGAAGTGTTGTGCCTTATTATATCACGCAGATCTATTTTATACAAGGGAAATACGAAACTGTTACACAAACTGCGCCGCAATTATTAAATGATAGCGCTAATATTCAAAAGGCTGATGAGATCAACCGGATGATAGGCGAAAGCTATTATAATTTGAAGAAATACAGCGATGCGCTCGTTTATCTTAAAAAAACTAACCTGGCTTCCGATCTTAACCCTCAAGGAAATTATGCTTTAGGCTATTGTTATTATAAAACAAATGATTGTCCTAATGCCATTAAACAATTTGAGAAAGCAACTACACCAAAAGATTCTATTTCGCAAAGTGCTTGGTATCACATGGCCGATTGCTATATGAAGCAAGGTGATAAATTAAAAGCTAAGAATGCATTTTACAGCGCTTATCAATTAAATTACGATAAAAAAATTGAAGAAGATGCCTTATTCAGTTTCGCTAAAATAAGTTATGAATTGGATTTTAGTCCGTATAACGAAGCCGTAAAAGCATTTACTAAGTACTTAAAAGAATATCCAACCTCGCCTCGTAAAGATGAGTGTTATACGTTCCTTATTAATGTGTATTCAACCACTCGTAATTATGATCTTGCCATCAAAAGCATTGAAAGCATGGGGACAATTGATCCTATTTTAAAATACACCTATCAAAAGCTCATTTACTTTAAAGGTGTAGATGCATTTAATAACGATAAACTGGATGAAGCTGAGAAGCAATTTAAAAAATCACAAGCGCAGAACACCGATCTTGTTTTAAATGCTTTAAATCAGTACTGGATGGGTGAAATTTCGTATATGCGTAAAGATTATACTACTGCCATTGATGCTTGGAAAAAATTCTTAGTGATGGAAGGTTCCATTTCTTTGCCGGAATATGATCTTGCGAATTACAATATAGGCTACGCTCACTTTCAACGTAAAGAAAAAGGCGATTATACGGAGGCTAATATCGCTTTCAGAAAATATTTGCTGTCGAAAAACCTAACCGACATGAATAAAAAAGCAGACGCCAGTTTAAGAGCTGCCGATTGTTATTTCATGAATAATACGTTTCCGCAAGCTGCTGACTTATACGCAGAGGCTATTAACTTAAATAAGTTAGATGTTGATTACGCTATTTACCAAAAAGCTTTGTGTCAGGGTTTATTAAAGAAATACAAAGAGAAAATTGCAGATCTAAAAACAATTGAAACAAAATATCCCGGATCAGTTTACACTGGCAAAGTATTGAATGAAATGGCAGACACATACTACGAGAATTTAAAAGATGAAGAGAATGCGATTTTATATTATACAAAGATCCTGAACAACTATCCTAAATCAAGTTCAACTCAAAATTGTTACGCCAAGCTTGGTAATATTTATTTCGGGCGAAAAGAAGACGATAAAGCATTTGAGTATTTTGACAAGTTTGTAAAAGCCGATTCTAAAAGTGAAGAAGCTAAGAATGTGTTAGAGCAGATCAAAACTATTTTTAAAGCAAAAGGACAAATAGATGCTATGGAAAAGTATTTTGCTGATCTTGGAAATCCTTTAAATGTAAATCAGGTGGAAGCTGCTACTTACGAAACGGCTAAAACTGCGCAATACGACGAAAAGAACATAGATGCCGCTTTTGACAAATGGGCCGCTTACATAACCCGTTTCCCTGAAGGAAAGTACATTTTAGAAGCTCAATTTAATTACGCGGAAACAGCTTACAATAAGAATATGTTTGAAAAAGCTTTACCTGCTTATAATTACATTCTATCAAAAACCAGGAATTTATATACCGAGACATCTTTAGCAAAAGCATCTTATATTAATTACAAAGCGAAAAATTACACAGCCTCACTTCCACAGTTCATGCAGCTAAAAGATATTGCTGAGAGTCCGCTTAACAAAACCAACGCTCGCTTTGGAAGCATGCGTTGCGCCTTTTACCTCAATAAATTTGATACGTCTCTAGCAGCTTGTAACGAGATCTTAACTTTCGAGAAGATCTATCCACAGCAAACCACCGAGATAAAATATATAAAAGCCAAATGTTTGTATGAGACCAATCGCTTAGACGATGCCTTGATCGAATTTAAAGCCATGAGCAAAACATCCAAGAATATTAGCGGTGCGGAAGCTTATTATTATATGTCGATGATCTACTTTAAAAAACAAGATTATAAAGAAGTAGAAAAAACAGTAAATAAATTGATAGGTTACGAATACAGCAATGATGATTGGAATAATAAAGGCATGTTACTTTTAGCAGATACTTACATCGCTAAAGGTGATGACGCCGATGCGCAAGTAATTTTAGAGACCATTATTGACGGTAAACCAAAACAAATTTATTTGGATGAAGCCAAAGCAAAATTAGATGCTTTAAAAGCAAAACAAGCGCAAAAAGAAGCTGATGCGGCCAAGCAAAAAAGTTCGGAAGAAATGATCATCGATTTTAAAGATGGCGAACTCCCCTTGAACAATAACGACCCGAGTAAAAAACAAAATGAACAACCAGAACAACCTAAATAAACATAAATGGATCCAGAATTAATGTACAAAACGGCCGAAGCCGAGGAAGCCCAACGAATTAGGGTTAAAAAAATTGTGACCTGGGTATTGGTCGTTCTCCTGATCCTGATCCAGGTTGCCATTTCATTGGCGCAAACCAATGTAAATAATAATACGTTTAAC
>CAYYUS010000351.1:0-3831 GCA_964474925.1 uncultured Akkermansia sp.
GAGAAAAAGGACCTTGAGGAAAAACCAGAAAAACCGGAGATCAAATCTGAAGTTAAAAAAGTTCAAGTCATCCCTAAGTCTTTGGTTAAAAAAAAGCATCAGCATGAGGCAAACGTAAATCCAGTTGCAGACGGTGATCTTCCTGCCAACTTTTCTCAAATAGATTGTAGCGCCTCAAAAAAGCAAATTCAATTTTTCTTCATGATTTTAACAAAAGAAAAAAACAGTGATGGTGAATTTTACATGTCAAAAAAAGATGTTCTTGAGTTCCTTAAAAAGAACTTCCTTGTATTTAATTCTCCGCCGACAGGTAATAAAAAATTCACCATTAATTTAAAAAAAGAGGCTACTTTAACCCATTTTATTTTCCGGTTTTATAAAAATTATGATGATATGGAAAACCTTACTAAAGTAAAATACGTTAGGCTACTGATTAATAACTTTCCAGAATTTGAAAAGAAGAAGGAGGGCTATTTAAGTAGCATTATGGGTAATTCTCATAAACCAAAAAACAAGGCCAACGTGATACCGATTGATAACTACTTTCCAAATCAAAAAATGATATAACCTTCCAAAAATTTTACAATTTTTTCTTACTTATTGATTTAAAACTGTCCACCAAAAATAGGCGTGATTTAATATTAAAATTTTAGTGAAACCCCCGCTAATACTGAGTTTTTACTTACTTTTTAAGTAAGTCACCTTACTCTTTTACTTACCTATTTCCTTACTTCCTGCCGTTATTGGAAATGTGCTCCATAATTTTATGGCGTCAAGTATCTAATGTTAAAAACGAAGAGTATGGAAGATGTCAACAAAGTCATAGTAATAGGCGCAACCGAGTTTTTAAACCTTCTAGAGCCCTTATTTTATCGTTTGGATAAGATGGAATCAATTATGTTAAATACCGGTGCAAGCGGACGGTCGCTCATATACTCAGAATTTGAGGCTTCAAAATTTCTGAAAGTATCAACCAAAAAACTACAGCTTTTAAGAAACGCCCGAAAAATTAGTTTCATTCGTGAAGATGGTGGCCGAAGGGTACTTTATAAATCAGAACACCTTTTAGAATACCTCGACAAACATGAACTAAAAAGAAAAAAATAAAAACCAATATAAAACCAAAAACTATGACAAAAATCACTTACCAACCAACGCAAGGACCAAAACGCGGTCCAGATGGCCTTTACCATTTTATTTGTGATCCTTGCCTTATTGAATACACCGCAAAAAGTCCCTTCTCAACTTCTCATAGCCAATCTTGTCGAAACGAGAAAAACCGCCGGCGAAGAAATGCTAAATACGCAGCCGAAATTGAATACACCAATAAATTCAAGCATAATGCGATGGTGCTTCGACAATTATATGAAGATGGTGTGATCGCACCGGTAATGCAAGTTATGGAACTTATGAAATTTCATTTTGACATTTTACCTGAGATCGAAAAACAAGGAAATGAAGAAGCGAGATTTTTTTGCAGCTTCGGAATTATAAGAGTTAGTGAGGATAAATTTAAAATTGTAAGAAAAAATGATAACCAATAGGAATATAGTCGACAGATTTCTTAGAAATCCCGCAAGCCAACCAAAGACATACAGGGATGCTTATACAGAGCTTTTGAAGCAAATAAATGGTAAGCCAGTTACAGGCTCTGTAGTGCCTAAGAGTACACCTCTCAATAATTCGAATCAAGGATTTCCAAATTCGGGAACACAGAGCTTTAATGATGGCGGTACGATAGACTTTAATGAGGCTTCTCAGGCTCCATTGCAAAAGAAAAAACTATCGCCTTTTCTTATTATAGGTACAATAGTAGCTATTATAGTTATAGCGGTAGTTTACAGACATAACACGAATAAAATGAAAGAACGTGATCAGGCCAAAAAGGAAACGGAAGAAAAAACAAACAAACAGAAAGCCCACAGCAAATTGGATGACATTCTAAATTCAAGTACGTTATCAGCCGGAAAGAAAGTGCTTACCCTTATTGTTATTATATTTGGTGCTGTAGCTATATTATACGCTTTCACTCTTGTAATTAAACAAATGAGAAACATGGAGGAAGCCGCTTTCGGTTAAGAAACGAGTGGTTAGAATAAAGCGTAGCGTTGATTTGGAGGTAAAAATCTTGTGTTTTTCACCAGTTTTTACCGGTCTTCACCGGTCTTTTCCGTTTTAAATCGGCCCTCACCGGTCTTGGGCAATCCTGACCGGTTTTGATCGGTTAAGATTTTTTGCAGAATAATTTCGATTACTGGCCATGCTAACTTTTTTAAAAATCAGTCCTAAAGAAAGTAATGAGCGAGGCTCTGGTAGAACTAAAATTACGATTATCTAACAATTTTCGCAAGGATTTTATCGCCTTGACCCAATTAATTTTCGTTTAAAATCACTTTTACCGCCTAAACCCCTAATAATCATCTAATATATGGAAAATTTGAATGAAGTCTTTAAAAACGTTGTAAATGACATGAATCATCAAGATATGGTTCAATATTTGGGGTGTGTTTTAGAGGAGAAGGACTTAAAAGAATTGCTTTTCGATCTTGAAGACATTCAAAAAGCTGAAATAATTGACAAAGTCATGCAATTTGAAGTACAAACTATAATAAACAAACTAACCGATTTAAACGAAACAATCTCCAAGGAAGAAGAACTATTAAAATTAGAGGGTAGGCTTCACATGCTAAATTTAACCATGTTGATGGCTTCCCACTTGGATGACATAGGTTTAATCGCAAGAACTCATAATAATATTAATTTCCTTTTTATAGAATACCGGCAAAAAGGAGGTGCAAACATGTTCTACGGTAAAAACCATAATGGATTTATGTAAAAACATTTAAAAGTATACGTCATGCAAATAAAAAGAGGAGTTGTAGGTTTCAATAACCGAAATGAAATGATTATAAGTTCACCAGGGCATATTTATTACCTCAATAACAATTCGTTTTATAATAAAACGTTAAACGAAAACGATAAGGTATTTGGGGTAATAATAAATAACAAATTTAGCATCTGCCAGGAGTTTATTACACTTAAAGGATATTATGTATTCGGATTTATAAATGAGGAAAATTTCAATATGAAAAAAGTATTTATTAAAACGATTGAAAATTTTGAATATAATCTCTTCAATCCTTTTGAAGCAGAATACTCATTGGGTGAAGAGGCAATCATTGAATTTTAAAGCTCCTTGTTTTGGTCATACTCGCCGAAAGTGAAAATTTAAAAGTATCTCTATTAAGGAATAACTTGAAAAATTTTACATTCGTTTGCAGCATCAACGTCAAATGTTCTGATAACCTGTTGGTTTTCATATTCGTCCTTTACTTTTAATGTGAAGGTCTTGGTTTTACTACTTCCCATATCCAGGGTAACAGTAGCTAAACCACTACCCGAACAAGAAGGTGCGGAACTAGAGAACGTTCCCACAGGTGCGGAACCAACAAAATTATCATTAACATATAATCGTAAAGTAGTAACACCAATATACAAACTAGCGTGCTGAGGAGTTTGCCAAAATATCACTTTTTGCTGATAGGTACAACTCCCGTCATCTTCATCAGCTGATGAATTGTAATTTTTTGCTGTAACGTCTTTACAACCCTTTACTTTATCCTTTGTTTTTTTACAACCAGTCAAACCTATTAAATTAATAAGAAAGAGTAACAGAATTAATTTCTTCATTTTTTGTTATTTAATAACATTCACATTTAAAGGTAAGGAATAATTTTGTTAAAAATCAACATATCCATCTTTCTTATAATTCATTTATTGAGGCTCACATTGGATCATTAGAGTTCACGATACTACTAATAAGCCTGCTAT
>CAYYUS010000352.1:0-3829 GCA_964474925.1 uncultured Akkermansia sp.
AGAATACACCGAGAACTCATGATTCTTGAAACATTTTTGTTTCTTAAAGAATTCAGTGATCTCTTTTTGTTCGCCTTTATGAAAAAGACTTGGATCTTTAAATACAATGCTCTCTACTTTATTATCGCTATTAATAGTTAAGGTACATACAAACGACTTTTTATAATCTTTATTGGCAAAGAATTTATTGATCTTCTCAGTGAGTTCACTTTCTTTAATATTAATACTTGCGCTTTGAATTGTACTCTTTTCAAAAGTACCTTCTATCTCACTTTTTGGTTGATCTGTTTTTGCAGGTGTGGTAGAAGCGCTTTTTTCTTTTTTTATCTTGCGTGAAGTAAAATAATTCGTAGCCTTATCTTCATCGGCATTAGCTTCTTCTTTCTTTTTTAATTTAGCATCCGCTTCCGAACCCGCACCCGATGCGCTTGCCGGAACTTGCTCGGCATTATTGTTTCCTTTATTTGCAGCAAGCTCGTCGGCAGGTTTTTCGTCACGTCTGTTATCTTTTTCGCCGTCTTTAGAAGGCTCGTTTTTTACATCATCTAAAGCAACTTCTGCTAAGGCCGATTTGCTCGACTCTTCTTCATTGGCGGCACTTCTTTGTACCGGACCGTTGTTAGAGTTCATGCTTTGGCCATTGGCACTTTGCATATCGCCTTTACCGCCACTATTTTTAGTAACACCCTGCTTAAATTCTGCAGGTGGAGCAGGCGGATTGCTTTCGGTACTTTCTAAATTCTTTTCATTAACAACCGAATTATCCGCTAAACTTTCTTGCTTAAGATCGTTGTTTGTTTGAAGCAAGAATATAAGTCCTATTATTAACGCTACACCGGCGGCGGCCGACCAATAAATAAATAATGGCCTTCTCTTTTCAGAAAGCTTTTCGTCCATGCGTTTATCTAAACGCTGTTTCATCTCAATGGCCTCTTGCTTTCCTGCCTTGCCGCCAGGCAGGGTTTCAAGAGTGGCAAATCCTTCCAGGGCCTCTTGTTCAAAGGCATCCAGGTCGTCTGATGGAGTTTGTAAATGCTCCAGGAGTTCGTCGAGGTTCTTAGTATGTTTATTATCTACTGGCTTGCCCATTTTGTAGTGCTTCCATTTTAATTTTTAAATTCCGTTTGCCATTTTGAATATGGCTCTTCATTATTGTTATATCCGGTTATCGTTACAATTTCGGTGTACGATTTATTACTCAAATAAAACAATTCCAAACACTCTTTTTGTTCTTTATTTAACTCGCTTAAAGCACTTTGCATTAAGCTAATTTGTTGTTCCTTTTCATTTAGATGCTCAATGTTGTTATAATCCATAAGGAATATCTCATTTTCTTTTACATCGAGCTCTTTCTTAAGCTGGTTCTGCTTTTTACGGAGTTGCATGAGGCAATAATTCTTACTATACGTATATAGCCAACTCTTAAAATATTCTACTTTGTGTTTTTTTAGATCATTTAGCAATTGCCCAAAAATGGTCATAACCGCATCCTCGGCCTCGTCTTTGTCTTTTAAATACTTAATGCACAAACCCAGAACCAAGTGGCCATACCTTTTGTAGAGCTCGCCAACGAACACATTGTCCCCACTCTCCAAAAAATTGTTAATGAGCTGGGAATCGGAATGATCTTTGTATTTAGATAGTTGAGCCAAAAAATTGTAAATGCTGCTTATGTAAAAGTAGCAAATTTATTCCTTGCAAATAAGGCTCAATAGTGTATATTTGTATGTTAATAACATTTTTTAGTACTGCTGCGTAAGGTCAAATATTTACTCGTTCTGGCTATAGCCTTAACCTTTGGTTTTCAGCAACCCAATCCGTCTGGTTACGACACTAACGCAAAGATCAAGGCTGTATTCATCTATAACTTCACTAAATACTTTGAGTGGCCTAATAATAAAAAGACCGGCAATTTTGTAATTTATATTGTTGGCAAGAATGATAACCTTATTAATGAGCTTAATTTATTGGCCAAGCGTAAAAAAGTAGGTAGCCAGGATATTGAAGTAAAGAACACACCTGCATTTGACAAATCGGTGAATGCAAATATGGTATTTCTTTTACCCGAATCTTCAAAAGCCATTAATGATGTGAGCGGAAAATCAAAGAACAAAGGCGTTCTGTTGATCACCGAAAATAATGGAGGCGCAAAAAGCGGCTCAAGCATCAATTTTATAATTATAGATAGTAAACAAAAATTTGAATATAGTAAGAACAATGCTATAAAGGCCGGATTAAAGACCAATGACGATTTTAAGTCCTTAGCTATAAATGTTGATTAAATAAATTAGAAATGAAAGTGATGTGTAAATATTTAAAACTAATGCTGCTTGCAGGCTTTATGCTTGGTGGTATGGTTTTAAATGCACAGGAAGCTAAACTGGTAAGAGCTCAGGCCCTTTACAATGAGAAAAAACCGGATATGGCTAGGCTGTGTATCGATAGCGTTGTTACGCATCCCGAAACGATGAAACGTTTTGAGGCTTGGACCATACGCGGTTTCATTTATTTTGAGATCTACAAACGCACCGATAAAACTAAATTTAATTCCAGTTTAAGAGATACCCTTGTTGCTTCTATCAAACGTTCTAATTCGTTAAACCCTGATGAAGATTATAGGTCTAATAATAATAAGCTCATGGCAAACATTAGTGCAAATTATTATATGATGGCTCGTATCTTCTTGCAAGATTCATCTGATTACGAAAAGAGTTCTACCGCTTTTGGTTTGTATAAAGAATTGATCAAGATCGCCGACAATACAGTGAACTTAAAAGATAAGGACATCGAATACAACTTAGCTGCCGGCAGTCATTTCTCTGAAAAATTCAATACAGATAAAAAGAATATCAAAGCATTTGAAATTGCCAAGGTAACTTTAATGAAGGTGCTTGAATTGAGTCCTACCGATACATCCGCTAATATGAACATGGGCGTTATGTATTTAAATCAGGCTACAGGCTTGATAGAAAAGATCGACGCCGGCGAAGCATCCATACAAGATGTAGATATTATTCAAGATGATGCTGCTAAGCTTGCTAAACAAGCCGAGCAATTCTTTTTAAAGGTTTATGATCAAAACAACAAGAACAGGAAAGCGGTTTTGGCGCTTTACTATGTTTACCGTGTATTGTTGGACGAAGCTAAGATCTTAGCTTTTGAGCAAAAATGTAAAGAGCTCAAGATCCAGGTAACGGATGAATCATCAAATCCAAAAAAATAATTAGCATGGCAATTAAATTCACCATTGGAAAAAAGATAGGTGCAGGTTTTGCGGTGTTAATTATACTCACAACCCTCGCATTTATTTTAACCGTAGTTACTCTAAAGGATAGTAAGAGTAAAACCGATACTGTGGTTGGTCAGTTAGCACCAAGCGTAGCCGAATTAAAAGAGTTGAATTTATTGATAGAACGTTCGGTTACCGACGTAACGCAATGGATGTTCAATAGCTCAAGCAGCGATATTGATTTTAGAGAAGATCTGGAAAATATCATTGCCACCGAATATTTAGATCAAAGAAAAGAACTCGACTCATTATCGCAAGATTGGAACCCAGAAGAAAAGAAAAGTTTGAAGGCCATTTTTATGCGCATAGAAAGTATTTTTCGTTTGTATAAATCGGATATCATGAGTCAGTTGGTAAATTCGGAAGATTACCAGGACGCGTTAAAAACAAGTATTGCCCGAATATCTTACGAAGATTCGCAAACAGATCTTGAAAAATTGTATAAGGAATTAAATTCATTGATCCAGATCAAACAAAGTGCGGCCGAACAAGTAAAAGAAGAAATGTTCAGCTCATTTAATTTCCTTCAACGTTTTGTTC
>CAYYUS010000353.1:0-1705 GCA_964474925.1 uncultured Akkermansia sp.
CAAAATGATATTCGAAAAAATTGGGCCTTTAATGAATTTAAAATTTCTGCTTTCATCCAAAATTTCGCTGCCAATAATATCGCTTGGCATAAGATCGGGCGTGAACTGAATACGATTGAAGTTCAATCCTAAAGCGTCAGAAATGGTGCTAACCAATAAAGTTTTTGCTAATCCCGGAACACCAACCAACAAACAGTGCCCATTACTAAAAATAGAAATGAGTACATTTTTAATGGTGTCTTCTTGCCCAACAATCACCTTGGCTATCTCTTTATTTAATTCGTTGTATTTTGCAACAAATGCCTGAATAGCTTCGGTATCGCTTTTAAATTCCATAACAAAAATTAGACCCCTAATTTAAGCAAATTACAGGCATGAAATGAAGAAATAATGCTTAATAAATGTTATTAGGATGAACGGGAAATTGCATAAAAAAGCCCGAATGATCGGGCCTTTTCTTTAGTCTTTTAACAGCTCTCTGGCAATCACCAGTTTTTGTATCTCGCTGGTGCCTTCGCCAATGGTGCAAAGCTTACTATCGCGATAGAATTTCTCTACAGGGAAATCTTTTGTATAACCATAACCACCAAAGATCTGTACAGCCTCTGTGCTAACTCTTACAGCAACTTCGCTGGCAAAGTATTTTGCATAGGCGCTTTCTTTGGTCATTTTTTTATGTTTGTTCTTAAGATCTGCGGCCTGGAAGGTCAATAGTTCCGCAGCTTCAAATTCAGTGGCCATATCGGCCAATTTAAAGGCAATGGCTTGGAAGTTTGCAATTGGTTGCCCAAACTGCTGACGCTCTTTAGCGTATTTTATACTTGCATTTAAAGCACCTTTTGCAATTCCTAAACTTAATGCTGCAATGCTTATGCGTCCACCATCTAATACTTTCATGGCTTGCACAAATCCGTCACCAACGTTTCCTAATACTTGTGATTTATGTACACGACAATTTTCAAATATCAATTCAGCAGTTTCGCTGGCGCGCATACCTAATTTATTTTCTTTTTTACCACCTTTAAACCCGGGAGTAGTGCGTTCAACTATAAAAGCTGTAATTCCATGACTATCTAATAATTCTCCGGTACGTGCTAACACAACAGCAACATTACCACTTATACCATGAGTGATCCAGTTTTTAGTACCATTAAGCACCCAATGATCTCCATCCTCTTTTGCAACGCACTGCATGCGCATAGCATCGCTTCCTGTGTTAGCTTCTGTTAATCCCCAAGCGCCGATCCACTCAGCCGAAGCTAATTTTGGTAAATATTTTTTCTTTTGCTCCTCGTTACCAAAGGCCAAAATGTGACCTGTACACAAACTATTGTGCGCAGCCATTGATAAAGCAATAGAACCACAAATGCTTCCTAGTTCAGTTATAGCGGTTACATATTCTGTATAACCAAAACCAGACCCGCCATATTCAGTTGGAACTAGCACGCCCATTAATCCAAGTTCTCCTAATTTTTTGAAAACTTCAATAGGGAATTCTTGACTTTCGTCCCATTCCATCATTTTTGGATAGATATGATCTTTTCCAAACTTGCGTATCATATCAGCGATCGCCACTTGGTTCTCACTTAATTGAAAACTCATTCCTACTTGTGTATCTAATAATTGACCAGACATATTATATTTTTTGAATGTTTAATTAATTTTTGGTTTCCGTTTAAAAAATCAAGGCCTACTACACAGTTAA
>CAYYUS010000353.1:1715-3825 GCA_964474925.1 uncultured Akkermansia sp.
CTGTTCCTCCGGTTGCTAAATGATCGTCGTGAATGATCACATTCCAATCTTTTTGCAGAGCGTCCTCATGTATCTCTATTTTTGAGGTTCCGTACTCCAGATCGTATTCAAAGCCTATCTTTTTATACGGCAATTTACCTGCTTTTCTTATTAAAACAAAGGGTTTATTTAACTTATTTGCCATTAAAAATCCAAACAAGAAGCCTCTGCTTTCAATTCCTATTATAGCGTCGGGTATCACGGTCATTTGCCCTATGAAACCGTCCACTATTTTAGAGCAAAGTTCCTGATCGTAAAAAAGGGGGGTAATGTCTTTAAAAATAATGCCCGGTTTAGGAAAATCGGGCACATCTCTAATGCTTTGTTTTATCTCAGAGGCAAGACTCACGATTTTTTTCGGTTGTTGAGTTCATCTCTTATTTTAGAGGCTAATTCGTATTTTTCTTCGTCTAATGCGTTTTGTAAAAGACCTTTTAATTCTTCTGTACTCTTGCTTTTATATTCGCCTTTTTCTCCAGTAGTAGCAACTTCTTTTGATTTTGTTTTGGTCTCAGCTTTGGTCTCGGCTTCTTGCTCGGGTGGAGTAGAGCTTTCATCATCTAATACAATACCTGCGCTCTTTAAAATAAATTCGTAGGTATAAATAGGGCATTTAAAACGAATAGCTAATGCAATGGCATCACTTGTACGTGCATCAATTTCTACATCACGGCTTCCATCATTACATAAAAGTTTTGCGTAGAAGATACCTTCCACTAAATTGTAAATAAGAACTTCGGTAACGTTAATATCAAATACTTCGGCAAATGAACGGAATAGATCGTGAGTTAAAGGGCGGCTTGGACTCATTTTTTCGAGTTCAATAGCTATGGCTTGTGCTTCAAAACCTCCAATAATGATAGGTAAACGTCTACTGCCGGCACTTTCTCCCAAAACCAAGGCATAAGCCCCGCTTTGTGTTTGGCTGTAGCTCAATCCAACTATCTCTAACTGCACCTTTTTCATTTGTACGTGTCTAATTTAAGAAAAAAAACCGAATTAATTTTGGTGCGCTTTAAACTTTTTGATGGCTTCGGTAAGCTTTGGAAGAATGCTAAATGCATCGCCAACAATTCCGTAATCAGCCGATTTAAAGAAGGGTGCCTCTTTATCGTTATTGATCACAACAATTGTTTTGCTTCCGTTAACTCCCGCCAAATGTTGAATTGCTCCTGAGATGCCAATAGCGATATATAAATTCGGACGAATGGCAACACCTGTTTGCCCAACATGTTCGTGATGCGGACGCCAGTGCATATCGGCAACCGGACGAGAACAAGCAGTTGTAGCTCCTAAAGAACTTGCAAGATCTTCAACAATTTTCCAGTTCTCAGGGCCTTTTAATCCGCGGCCTGCGCTTACCACTAATTCTGCTTCAGGTAATGGTATCATTCCACCACTTGAATTAGAACGCGTTTCTTTTACAGTAATGCGTGATGCAGGAAGGTCAATAGAAAGATCGCTTGCTGTTGCAGTACCACCTGATAATTGAACAGGGAAACTATTTGGTAATAATGAGATTATTTTAATATCGGAATGAATAACATAGGTTGCATTTGCTTTTCCGGAGAACACATTCTTTTTTACTTCAAATGTATTTCCATTGATCACAGGAATATCAATTGCACCGGCAACTAATCCTGCTTTTAATTTTGCTGATAAGCGAGGTGCAGCAGCTTTACCAGTAATATCGAAAGCGAAAACAACAACTTTACTTCCTTCTGCTTTTGCAGCTTGTTCAACCATCGCAGTATTATATATATTTTTAAAATCTTTATATTTTGATCTTATAGTTTTTAACTGTAAGCACTTTAGTAGCGCCTGCTTTTCCTAATTCGTCGATGTGAGCTGCTTCGGCGTTATTTACAACTGCTGTAACGCTTGTGCCCATTTGTTTGGCAATGTTTGCGGCGTAGTTAACACATTCTAAAGAAGATTTTTTCACTCTTCCTTTTGCAACTTCGGTATATACTAGAACTGACATATCTTTTGTTTTAAATTTTATATTTCAGATTGCAAATTTCAGATTCTGTGTGGTCAATTTGCAATCTGTAATCTGCTAATTTGTAAT
>CAYYUS010000354.1:0-3817 GCA_964474925.1 uncultured Akkermansia sp.
ATATAAAAAAGTATTAAAAAAATATTATGAAGACCATAAATCTTCGTACAAATGGTATGAGCTAGATGATGTAACAAATTAAAAATGCGTAAACGAGGTTATAGCTAAAGACGTAAGAAAAATGTTAGCCGCCAAAAAATCGGATAAAGAGATCTTAGAGGTTGTAAATAAATCATCTCAACTTAATTTAAGCATTGAGAATATTTTTTACATGAAGAACGAGAAGCCTATTATTAATGAGAATTGGAAAGCAGGCATAGTTGCAAAAGACTTTGAAGATCCAAACGAGAAAAAAATAGTAGTGATCGTTGTAAATAAAATTTTACCTGTATCTCCAAAAACATTGCCTGAGTGCCGTGGTATGGTTACAGCCGATTACCAAAATCATTTGGAAACTGAATGGTTGAATTATCTTAAAGGTAAATACAAGGTTACCATCAACGAAGACGTTTTAAAGACAGTCAAATAATAAAAAAGGCCTCGAAAGGGGCCTTTTTACTTGGTATTTGTACCATCTATTTAAAAACCCTTACCAGTTATTGTATTAAGGTACTATTACCTCTTTTTTTATTAACTTTAAATGATTAATGGTTAGATATTTAGGGATAGTTTTTTGTATACTTCTGGTTAAGACATTACATAGCCAATGTCCTAACTCACAGATCATGGATTACGACTGCTCTACAGGCACCTTGAGTTATAGTTTGGTTGTTAGCGGTCCTGCTCCATATAGTTTTACTGCTATACCTGCTTATCCTTTCACTGTAACAGGAAACACTTTGGTTATGTCGTTTTCTACAACAGCAAACATTCTTATTAATTATCTTAATGGTAATAATTGTTTTAATAACGCAAATCCCGTAATTAATTCGGCAACTTTTAATTCATTCTTTGCTATTTCCACTTTAAGTCCACTCACAAAAACCGCAACCTGTTTTGGTAATAATGACGGAGCTATTTCCTTAACTGTAACTGGTTCTTCGGTCATTCTTCCTGTTACATACACCGTTAATGGGTCGGCCATATCAGGAAGCACCCTTACAAATCTATCGCCCGGAATATATACCGTTACGGCCAGCGGTGCTGATGGCTGTAAAAGAACAGAAACTATATCGATAGTTGAACTAAGTGATCTCAATACTTCTTGTACCAATTCCATCAGTTGTTTTGGTGGAACTGTAAATGCTGTTCTTACAACTACAGGTGGAATTGGAAGTAAAAGTTATACGGTAAATGGAAGTCCTATTGCAAGTAATACAATTACAAATGCAACAGCTGGGATATACACTGTTATAACAAATGACGCCAACAATTGCACAAAAACAAATATCATCACCATTAACCAACCCATTGCTCCTGTTCTTAATTTCAATATCACACAACCCAGCTGCCCTACTTCAAGCAATGGCGGATTAACTGTGAATGTACTTAATATGCAAGCGCCCTTTAATTATACGTGGACAGCCCCTACAAATACGAATACATTTTTATCAAATATCCCTCAAGGGATTTATACGCTCACTGTAAAAGATGCGTTTAATTGTAAATTCACAAATACAGTAAATGTGCTTCCTATTTCAAATATTCAAACCACGTTCATTACAAAACCAGAAACCTGCAGCGCAGCAGATGCGGCTGTAACCGTTAATGTTACAGGCGGTTCATTACCACTCACCTACTCCATTAGTCCTTTTCCTTCACAAAGTGCAAACACATTTAGTAATCTTAGTACAGGAATTTATTCGGTGATAGTTACCGATGCCAATACATGTTCGTTGGTAAGTACATTTAGCATTGGCAACACAAGTTCGGTACTATTATCCATTACATCGCAAACAGATATATTGTGTTATAACAACTGCGACGGAAAATTGATCATGAATGTTACTAATGCCATTGCACCTGTAACATTTAGCTTAACCAATCTTCCAACTTACACTACAAGCAACATCAACAATATTTGCGCCGGAACGTATACCATAAAAGTGATCGACAATATTGGATGTTATGCTGTAACAACTGCAACATTTACAAATCCTGCACCTTATAGTTTTTCTGTTAATGGCACATCGCAGATCTGCGTAAGTAACAGTGCTACACTAATTGGGCAAGCAAATGGCGGTACTGCTCCTTATACATTTAGTTGGATGCCGGGTGGAGCAAGCGGACCAAACATTGTAGTTTCTCCAAGTGCAACAACCGTTTTTAGTCTTAATGTGTTTGATGCAAAGGGCTGCACATTAGCTCCCGAAACATTCACCGTAAATGTAAAAGCGCCAATTACAGTTTCTATAAGCGCGCAAAATGCAGGAATTTGCCCTGGTACTACAGCACAAATAACTCCTTCGGTAACGGGTGGCGATGGAAATTATACTTATTTATGGTTACCGGGAAACATCACAACGCCAAGTATTTTCTTGGCTAGTTTAACCAATCCAAGTTATACATACATTGTAAGCGATGCGTGTGGAAGTCCAACCTCAACAACCGTTATTAATTTGCAAATATTTCCGATCACAGTTCCAACCTTTAGTACCGATACGGCTATTGGCTGTCAGCCCTTATGTGTGCAGTTTAAAAACACCACACCAACGTCCATCAATCATTATTGGAATTTTGGTGATATGCCTTTTGAGCAAAATGTGCAAGATCCGTTTTACTGTTATACACGAAGTGGTAAATTCAACGTTAAACTTTCGTTAACCGATATTAATGGTTGTAAAGTAAGTGCTACTTACAGCAATTACATCAACGTGCTGCAACAACCCAAGCCAAGTTTTATTACAAAACCAGAAATTTTAACGGATGAGATGGGCGAAGGAACGTTATTGAACTCAACCACAAATGGTACATCGTATAAATGGTTTGTTGATGATGTGTATAAAGGAAATTCAACCAATTTGAATATTAATTTTAATGATACGGTATGTTATATCATAAAACTCATTGCCGATAATTCAAATGGTTGCAAAGATTCTACAGCAAAATTAATTTGCATCAAACCCGGCTTTACATTTTACATGCCTAATACCATCACGCCAAATGGTGATGGATTAAACGATGTGTTATTGCCTTTCGGCCAATCGTGGGTTAGTGATAATTATAAATTCAGAGTGTTTAACCGTTGGGGACAGATGATCTTCCAAACCAAGGATATTTCAGAGGGTTGGGACGGAAAACTGAAGGGTGTTTTGGGCCTAAATGACACCTACGTTTGGATGGTTACGGTTACGGATTACTATGGTAATGAACATAGTTACCAAGGTAAGGTTGTATTGTTAAGATAAACCCTAAAAGGGCCTTGGAACATTGGAACTCAATTCGTATTTTTGTTTAAAATTATTCTAAATAGTGAAGTCTACTTCGATCCTAATAGCCGATAAAAATTTCTTAACCCGCGTGGGTTTAGAATTGCTTGTGGGCGAACTTAAGGGTTTTGAAGTTGTTCCTTCTGTTTGTGGTGATAAAAAAGATCTTACAAGTCAGATCTCTCTTTCAAAACCTGATCTTGTTTTGGTTGATTTTTCATCGTTAGGAATTAGCATTGCCGAATTAAATCAGATCACAAGCACCAATAAAAAAACAAAGTTCATCGCCTTCTCTTCTATTATGAATAAGAACGAAATGAACTCTGTAATGAATTGTCGCATTAACGGATACTTACTTAAAGAGTGCGAAAAAGCAGAGATATTGGAAGCCATAAACGCGAGTTTAAAAGGTGAAAAATTTGTTTGCGGAAAGATCGTTTCATTGCTTACAACCGAAAAAGAGATCAACGCTAACAACTCGTATATCAAAACTTTAAAGTGCGATGGAT
>CAYYUS010000355.1:0-3811 GCA_964474925.1 uncultured Akkermansia sp.
GAGGAGCATCTTTTTCCGGCACTACGTTTAATGCTTCCGGCATAGGGCAGATCCTAATTGAGGTTACAGCAGCTAATCCAAATTATTTATACATCGTTGGTACTTCAGGCACTAATGCGTTTGGACGATTAGTTCGTTCAACCGATGCGGGCGCTACATTTACAACCATGTCAACTACTCCAAATATATTAGGAGGAACACAAGGATGGTACGATCTTTCTATTGCAGCTAACCCATTTAACGCAAACGACATTTGTGTTGGTGGAATTGATCTTTGGAGATCAACAAATGGCGGATCTACTTGGGTGCAAAGAACTTTTGGATATGGTGGCGGACCTTATGTTCATCCTGATCAACACGATGCTATTTACTCAAGCAGCACAACCATTTGGGTAGCCCACGATGGTGGTGTTGATAGAAGTACAAATAGCGGTGGCACATGGACCAATCTCAACGGAAACATGAACATTGGTCAGCCTTATTATCTTGGCGTATCGGCTACAAGCCCTACACGAATTGTTGCAGGTTTACAAGACAATGGAAGTATAGTTTACAATGGAACAAATTGGTTCTTAGGAAAAGGTGGAGACGGAATGGATTGCTTTGTTGATTGGAATAATCCAAATATCATTGTTGCTTCTTCACAAAATGGAGGGCACGGAAGAAGTACAAATGGAGGCGCTAATTTTTCAAATATAGTTTCAGGGTTGTCCGGAACAGCAAATTGGGTTGCACCAATTTGTCAAGATCCAAATGTTGCTACAACGTATTATGCAGGACGCCAACACGTTTTCAGGTCAACCAATTCAGGGGCATCATGGTCTCAATTGGGATCATTGCCTGGCTCGGGCGACGTATTGTATATTAATCCTGCCCCATCAAATCCCAATGTTATTTATGCAGGAAGAGGAACTGCTATTTACAAAACAACCAATGGCGGTTCAACCTGGAGTACCATTACCGGAACTGTTCCTGTTGTAGGCAAGATAACAGATATTGAAGTTGAGAATGGCAATGCGAATCATGTGTATATTACTCTTTCTGGTTATGTAGCCGGAAATAAAGTTTTCTTTTCTAACGATGGTGGCGCAACTTGGACAAATATATCAGCCGGACTTCCAAATTTACCTGCAAATTGTATCGTTTATAGAAAGAACAGTCCCGGAGGCATTTATGTGGGAATGGATCACGGCGTGTATTACAAAGAGTCAAGTATGAGTTCTTTTATTCCTTACGATGCAGGTTTACCAAATGTATGGGTAAATGACATGGAAATTTATTATCCTACAGGAAAATTAAGAGCTGCAACATATGGTCGCGGAATGTGGGAAACTGATCTTTATTCAAACCCAACTGCGCCGCCATCGGCATATTTTAGTAATAATTTTACCTCAGCGTGTATCAATGTTCCATTTGTATTTAACGATCAATCAGCAAACACGCCGGTTTCGTGGAGCTGGAGCTTTCCTGGTGGAGTGCCTGCTACATCAACGGCACAAAATCCAACCGTTACCTATGCTACAACAGGCGTTTATACAGTAACATTGATCTCAACAAATGGGAATGGCCCAAGTACGCCTTACACATCAACTATATCGGTTAATTCAACTCCAACGATCTCTGCATCAAACCCAAGTGTATGTGTTGGATCTAACACCAATATCCCCGTATCAACAAATGGAAATTTTGTGAATTGGTCAACCGGGTTTAATGGACCTTCTCTTAACCTGATCGCTGTATCCACATCATCTGTATATTCCTACACGGTTTCATTAGGGGCTTGCACGGTTGCTAGTACTGCGTCACTTACAGTATGGCCGGTTCCGGCAGCACCGGTTGTGTCTACAAATGGTAATTCGTTAACAACAGCGCCAGCAACAACATATCAATGGCTTTTAAACGGAAGCCCAATTCCCGGTGCAACAAATCAAGATTATCAACCAACTTCAGATGGTTGGTATTCTGTAGATGTAACAAATAGTTTTGGTTGCAGCAGCTCCGGAACATCCATTTATATTTCAATTACGGCTTTAGCATCTAATGGGAAATTACTTTCGGGAATAAGGTTGAGCCCTAATCCTGCAAAAGATATATTAACTGTTACACGCGAAGATGGCGGAAGAACTGCCGTAAATTATGAGGTAATAAGTATAGTTGGACAAAAAGTTCTAAGTGGAACACTTAAGTTCGATAACTCTATGGAAACCCCTTTGAATATACAGGTTTTAGCGCCAGGCACATATATAATTAAGCTGAATGCCAATGGTAAAGCAGCGGCAATTAAGTTCATAAAAGAGTAGACAATTCGACTTTAAAAAAAAGACTGTAATTCTTGATGATTTCCATAAAAATGGTTATCCTTACAGTCTAATTTTAAAGCGTCGGATAACATGAACCAAGCTTCATCTCCAATCGATTATCTTCCAATAGTTTTAATGTTTTTAGTGGCCGCAGGCTTTGTGGTAACTACCATGGTGGCCTCGCATCTACTTGGTCCTAAGCGAAATACAAAAATAAAGCTCGATTCGTTCGAGTGCGGAATCGAAACACACGGAAACGCACGCTTACCATTTTCAATTAAATATTTCCTTGTAGCAATTTTATTTGTGTTGTTTGATATTGAAGTGATCTTCATGTATCCATGGGCAGTTAACTTTAAAGAACTAGGAATGCTCGGAGTTGTTGAGGTGTTTTCTTTTATTGCCTTATTACTTGTTGGATTTTATTATATGATATCGAAGAAAGCTTTAAAGTGGGAAGAGTAGAAAATGTTTAATGATAAATTTTAAATGTTGAATTCAACATTCATAATTTAAAATTCAAAATTTATAAAATGAGCAACAAACCTATAAAACGTACTAAGCTGGAAATGGCCAAAAGTCCTCAAGGAATTGAAGGACCCGGTTTTTTTGCAACAAAATTAGAAGATGTTATTGGCTTAGCGCGCGCAAATTCGTTATGGCCTTTGCCATTTGCAACATCATGTTGCGGAATTGAATTTATGGCAACCATGGCAAGTGATTACGACTTGGCACGTTTTGGATCTGAGCGTTTAAGTTTTTCTCCACGCCAAGCTGATATGCTAATGGTAATGGGAACCATCGCAAAAAAAATGGGACCAACTTTGCGTCAAGTGTACGAGCAAATGGCAGAACCAAGATGGGTCCTTTCAGTTGGTGCTTGCGCAAGTAGCGGTGGAATATTTGATACTTACAGCGTACTTCAAGGAATTGATCGCATTATTCCGGTTGACGTTTACGTTCCCGGATGCCCTCCACGCCCAGAGCAAATTATCGAAGGTCTTTTAAAGATCAAAGAATTAGCCAAGAACGAATCGTTACGCAGAAGAAACTCTCCTGAGTACAAAAAATTATTGAACAGTTACGGAATTGAATAATATCATGAGTCAAGACCTACTTAATAAATTAACCGAGTCCATTAACCAAAACGTTAGTGGCGCCATTGAGAAAGCAGAGTTGCCTTACGATTTTGCAACGATCACAATTCACAAAGAGCACATTCACGAAGTATTGGAATTTTTAAAAAATGATAAGAATTGGAATTTCCATTTCTTAACAGACCTAACGGGATTTCAAACAGCAGATGAAAAACAATTAGGTGTTGTGTATCACTTGCACAATATGATGACAAATATTCGCGTGCGCATCAAAACACATTTTGATATTAATAAACCCGAGATCCCAACAGCAACTGATCTTTGGCCGGGCGCCAATTGGATGGAAAGAGAGACCTATGATTTTTACGGCGTTAAATTTAAAGGGCATCCTAACTTAAAACGAATTTTGAATGT
>CAYYUS010000356.1:0-1256 GCA_964474925.1 uncultured Akkermansia sp.
ACTATCCCGACATCTAGTCCTAAATAGCCATTGCCTTGACTATAGATCTTATCGGTATTTTTGTGTCCCGCACCATAAGTAATCTCATAATTTGCCACTTGGTTATTTGGCTCAAAACAAACAGCACAATATTGTGGAAATTGTCCTAGTTTACAATTTGGAAATCCCTTTGTTGAATGAATTACAATATTTCCTGTTGGATAACTTATAGTGATATCGCTCGAATCTCCAGGAACAAATTGTATCACATTTGGATTCATTTTCGTTGGTATTCTTTTTATTAATGAATCAAAACTTAAGGTCGATCCGGCATCGTAATAATAAAATGAATTCATAAAGTATCTCCCTCCGTTCACAGAAAAATATCTCCCTTTTTGACAAACAAATATGGCTGTTATTGAATCCGCTACGGTTGGCTGATAAGTAATTACAGGGGTAATAAGTGTAGTTGCCGTTTTTGTTGTTTTATTATCCCTCTCCAGCAAATATTCCGACTCAGGTGCCGGCTTTTTTTTGCAAGAAAAAATGATCAAAACAAGCCCTAAATATTTTATACCTTTGAGTAAATTCATCTATAAAACAACGGCCTTTAACAATGGATATTGTAACCCTCCGCGAATATTGCATTGCTAAAGAAAAAGTGGAAGAATGCTTTCCGTTTGATGAAACGACCTTGGTTTTTAAGGTGGCCGGAAAGATGTTTTTGTTGGTGGATATCCATTCAAGACCCCTTTCTTTCAACGTAAAATGCGATCCTCAAAAAGCCATCGAATTGCGCGAAAAATATAGCTGTGTAGAGCCCGGTTTTCATATGAATAAAACCCACTGGAACACCATTAAATGCGATGGTTCGGTGAGTTCAAAGCTCATTTTAAATTGGGTGGATCATTCCTATGATCTGGTAGTTTCTTCCCTTCCCAAAAAGGTTCAAGCTGAATTTCAAAAGGCCTCAAAACACTCAAAATGAGGCAATTGACCTTTTTTATGGGTTTTGTAGGCAAATATTGCCCAACTATCTATAAAATACGCCGTTAATCTAATTTAATACCAATTACGCAACATTTTCCTTGGATTAACTTTACATTTGCCCAGCAAAAAACACAACGTTCCTCTTATGAAAAAAATTCTCTCTCTCTTTATCGGTTTAGTACTCTTCACTAACTCATCAAAAGCCGACGAAGGCATGTGGTTGCCACAATTACTTGGCGAGCAAGTTTATGCCGACATGGTTAAAAAAGGATTAAAGCTTACTAAAG
>CAYYUS010000356.1:1266-3811 GCA_964474925.1 uncultured Akkermansia sp.
GGCGAAGAAGTTGTTCCAAACATTGTGCTCTATTAAAGCTAGTATTAAAGATGCCATTATTATTTTTGGCGGAGGATGTACCGGCGAAATTGTAAGTAAAGAAGGTTTAGTATTTACAAATCACCATTGCGGTTACGGCGCTATTGCCGCTGCAAGTACGGTTGAACATAATTATCTTGATGATGGTTTTTGGGCAAAAACTAAAAATGAAGAGATCTATGCCAAAGGTGTTCCGGCAAAATTTTTAATACGCATTGAAGATGTAAGTGATAAAGTAAATGAAAAATTGAAAGATCTTCCGAAAGAAGAAATTCCTTTGAAACTTAACGGCATCATGGCCGAGATCGCAAAAAAAGCAATTGAAGGAATGGATCCGAATTTTACCGAAGGACGCGTTGCTTCATTTTTTAAAGACAATCAATTTTTACTATTTGTTTATGAGGTTTATAAAGATGTACGCCTAGTTGGTACACCTCCTCAAAGTATCGGAAAATTTGGTGGTGATACCGACAACTGGGAGTGGCCACGTCACACAGGTGATTTTTCTATTTTCCGTGTGTACATGAGCAAAGATGGAAAACCTGCAGAGTACAACGCAGACAACGTTCCATTTAAACCAAAATATTTTTTACCGGTTTCTATTAAAGGTTTTAAAGATGGTGATTATACTATGATCTACGGCTACCCCGGTGGAACCAACCGTTACGAAACTTCGTTTGGTGTAAAATTGAAAACAGATATTGAGAATCCAACATTAGTAGATCTTCGCGATATGCGTTTGAAATATATGTTGGAAGAAATGAAAAAAGACACAAAGATCAAATTACAATTGGCCAGCTCGTATGCGCAAATTGCCAACTACTGGAAATTTTTTGACGGAGAATCAAAACAGTTACTAAAATACAAAGTGTACGAACAAAAACAACAAAGCGAAAAGGATTTTAATACATGGGCCAAAGGAAAACCTGATTACGAAACTATTTTTTCGGATGTAGAAAAAACGTATGTGGGTTGGAGACCATATTCCAAACACCGTGTGTATATTTTTGAAGGCATCTTAGGGTCGCCCTTATTGTCATTTTCTTCAAAATTATTGGCTTTGGACGCGGCGCTTAAAAAGCCGGGCGTAAAACCCGAAGAGATCGCTAATCTTACCAAAGCTTTGAAAACAGCGCACGAGAAATTCATGCAAGACGAGAACATCACTTCTGATAGAAATATTTTGGCGTCTGTTCTCCATATGTTCTATAAAGATGTAGATGCGGCTCAACATCCAAAAGCTGAATTCGATCGCATTAAAACAAAATACGGAGATCTTGCAAAATTAGAAACTTACAAAGCTCTTTCGCAAGATGTATTTGCAAATACCATGTTCTTAAGCAAAGAAAAAACAAGTGCTTTCCTTGATAAAGCAGATACGGCAGCTTTACACAAAGATCCTGCATATGTATTAGCATCTGCTTTTCTTACAAATTACAATAGCAATTACGGAAAGTATTTTACCGAGTTCACTAATAAAAACACTTTGTTGAATCGCGCGTATTTAAAAGGATATTTGGAAATGAATAAAGGGAAAACTTTTTATCCGGATGCCAATTTTACCATGCGTGTTTCTTACGGTGCCGTAAAATCTTATTCGCCTAAAGATGCTGTAAAATATAGCCACGTGTGTACTTTAAAAGGAATGATGGATAAATACAAGCCGGGCGATTATGAATTTGATCTTCCAAAAAAACAATTGGAGTTAGTTGCTGCAAAAGATTACGGACAATATAAAGACGCTGGCTTAAATGATATTGTTGTTGGTTTTATTACTACCAATGATATAACAGGAGGAAATTCTGGCTCACCCGTAATTAATGCTAAAGGCGAATTAGTTGGTTTAGCTTTTGATGGAAATTACGAAGCATTAAGTCATAAAATCGCATTTGATAAAGATCTTAATCGCACCATTTGTTTAGATGTTCGCTACATGTTATGGGTAGTAGATAAATTAGGAGGGGCTACCAATATCATCAACGAATTGGACCTTAAAAAGTAAAATTTTAAAGCTTTTTGAATTGAAAAACCGCTGAAATTCAGCGGTTTTTTCGTTTTTAGGCCCTCTAAACCGTTTTTAGAGGGCTTTTGGTTAAACTTTTCTGGTTAAAACTGGACTTTGATATTCAAAATCATTAAATTTATGATTGCACTTTGGGTTCCTATTAACAACATTAAATTTTAAAAGGATGATCAAAAATTTATTCAAACACGCAGCAGCCTTTACTTTGTTTTTTTGTGCAACATCTTTGTTCGCAAAATAAGGTGGGCCGGTTAAGTTGGTTTCATCAACAAACAATGAATCCATCATTAAAATTGATGTGAATTCATTCAGTAAAAAACCTGCCAATGGCGAATTTGTAATTACAAATCCATATGGCGTTTCCATTTTGCAAAAAGGATGTCCCGACGTTCCAAAATTTACCATCTCTTTAGCAGTTCCTTCAGGCGCTCAAATGAGTTATGAGATCATCGACTCTAAATATACCGATCATCAAAACATTGA
>CAYYUS010000357.1:0-3809 GCA_964474925.1 uncultured Akkermansia sp.
TAGTTCCAAATTATAGATATATGAATAAGTTGGAAGCTGATAATGGATTATTTTGTCGTCAAGATCGACACTACGGGTTCCACATTGTTGGCATCAACATATTTAGGCGGCAGTCGTTATGAAAGTGCTTCAAGTATTGGTCACAATAGCCAAATGTATAATTTGGGATATGGAAAAGGAGAAATGATCATGGATGCTTCAGGAAATTGTTATGTGTTTGGCACCACAAACTCCCTTGATTATCCTACCACTCCAGGCGCATACAGAATGTATAGTGACTCCAATGGATACAATGACATGGTGATCACCAAGCTGAGTAAAGACCTTACACAGTGTTTTTGGAGTACGTATTATGGAGGATCCCTTTCAAATGCACCGGTTAGTGTTCGGTTGTCAAGATCGGGAAAATTGTTCTGTGGAGGAACCACCGGTAGTCGCGATTTTCCAACGACGCCAGGCGTTGTCCACTCTACAAGTGTTTCAACTACAGATATGGTGGCATTTAGTTTGGATACGCTTATTGGATATCCGATAGCATCAACGTATATGGGCGCTAAAGGAACCGAAGCTTTGATGTTTGATATTGATCAAAATGACAATGCATATTTTGCAGGATACTGTTTAATTGCGCCGTCTAATATCACCGTGACACCGGGCGCGTATAATTCTAATTCAGGCGCCGGAGTTTTTTATAAGATAAACGGGAATTTTACGCAGATAAATTCTATTGCCAGATTTGGGTATGGGAACGCCAATTCGAAAATTGAGATCGATGCCATGAATGTAGATAGCTGTGGTTATATTTATTTTGGCGGTTTTGCATATCAAAGTTTGCCTACAACTCCCGACGCCTTAAAGATAAATGGGGCAGCCAATGGTAATTTTTATTTTGGTGTATTTAGTCCCGATTTCACATCACTAAAATATGGGTCCTATTATGGAGGAGGTTCTCAAACGTACTCAGATCACGACGATGGCGGTTTGAATTATTTTGACGATAAAGGATATTTTTATCACGCTAATTGTATTGAGGCCGATTTCCCGGTAAGCGCAAACGCTTATAGTGGATATAATGTGAAGGATAGTTATGGACCACCAAGTAATCCAAACAAACAGTCAGACGCTTTTGTAAAAATAGATCTTCAAACATTTATGAACGTAACTTCATCTTTAGGTGGGCAAATAAAAAGTTGCAGTCCTATTACACAAACATTTGTGGCCTCAGCAAATATGGGTTCGGTAACAATTATTCCGGGGGATGGAGCTCCTGGAGTAACAACAAATTCGTTAATACATACATATAACGTGCACGGAACTTATACTGCTATGATCATCTCAGAGAATAATCCAAACACATGTAATGTCACCGATTCTGTTAGGATATTGGTGAAGTATGGACCAAGGCCCATTATTTCATTAGAAGAGAATTCGGTGAATTGTGATGGACAAACTCTAATTCTTGACGCAGGAAATTCGGGATCGAAGTATTACTGGAACACGGGTGATACTACACAAACGATTTTACCAACCCAAACAGGTAAATATTGGGTTTACGTAGATAACGGTTTTTGTCTCGCAAAAGATTCTACTGATGCAATTGTTGAAGATCCACATGATTTTTCTACACCAAATGCTTTTACACCCAATGGTGATGGAGATAATGAGATGTTTTGTTTAAAAGGTTGGGATGTGTGTAATCAAAGTTTTGAAGTAATGATCTTTGATCGTTGGGGAGAAAAAGTTTTTCAAAGCGATGATCCTAAGTTTTGCTGGGATGGTAAATACAAGGGGAAGTTGCTGAGCTCGGATGTTTATGTATTTCAGATCACGGCTAACTATAAAGGAGATATAGTAAGAACAAAGAAAGGAAATATAACATTGATAAGGTGAGAAAGTTAAAGTACATAACCATTTTTATTTTTACAGGATATTTTTTTTCTGCTCAGGATATGCATTTCTCACAATTTAATGAAACGCCGGCACTGGTAAATCCTGCACTTACAGGAGCAGATGGTCCTTTAAAAATTGCGGTGATCAATAAGGATCAATGGAAAAGTGTAACAACCGCATTTAGAACGTATGGCGCTACATTTGAAACTCGCATTGCGTTAAGCGGAAAAGCCGACAAAGGCAGATCAACTGTTGCTAAGCAAAAAGTGTTTAATGGAATTAATGCGGGGCTTTCGTTCTTCTCTGATAGAACCGGTGATGGAGCTTTAACCACAAATAAGATAAATTTATCTATCTCAACATTTCTAGCGCTTAATAAAAATAATTTTATTTCGGTGGGTATTCAAAATAGTTATATTCAACGTAAGGTAAATGCAGGAAATTTTATTTTCCCTGATCAGTATAATGGTTCCATTTATGATCCGAGTTTAAAGTCGAGCGAAAGTTTTGCCACACAGAGTTATTTTTACATGGATGCCGCTGCCGGAGTTATGTGGTCGTATGATCATAACCAAAAGAATTTTGATGTAGCTAACCAATTTCGTTCACATATTGGTTTTTCAGTGTATCATCTCACCAAAGCAAAGGATCAATTTTTATTTCCCGGAGCCGACAGTTATTTAAGATATGTAGCCCATGGCGATCTTGTGAAAAGTTTGGGTAAATCAAATTTAGCTATCGCTCCTTCATTCCTATTGCAATTTCAAGGACCATCAACAGAAATTTTGGTAGGAACTTTATTAAAGCATTCGTTCAAAGGAAATTCAAAATATACAGGTAAAAATAGGAGAAACTCATTTGGTTATGGTTTGTTTTACAGAAACAAGGATGCTGTTGTAGTTTCTGCCGTTGTTGAATTAGCCGAGCAATATACTGTTGTTTTTGGATATGATGTAAACATCTCAGGTCTAAGATCCGCGTCATCATACCGCGGGGGATTTGAAGTTGGACTAAAATATACAAGAGCTAAGCCAACTTTGTATCAAAAGAAGTAAATACAGAATTCATCACTCAAACATTTTTCGTTTTCCAAACCTAACACCTATTCCAGCGGAGATAGTTACTGATTTCATCTCCATCCAAAATTCTGTTTTTTCTGTGAGTCCATTATTATATCCGTTACCATTACTGCTGTAAGTGATTGTTACATCATTATAATAAGTGTCGGAAAGTAAACCCATGTAATCTACATTAAAGCCCATACAAAATCGGTTACCCAATTCCATTTTTAAAGTGCCGCCAATAATATAGGTTCCTACGGCTTGTGAAGCATCGCTGCTTTGTACGGCTTTGGCAGATTGCGTATAGCCATTGCCTGTTAAATATGCTGTAACACTGTATTCGGGCGATTGCCCCGTTGAATATCCAAACATAAATCTTGGTTCCAGAAAAAATTTCTTTTTCTCATCAATAGGTAATTTCCCATAAATGCCAACAAGCGCTCCTCCTAATCCCCAACCTTGAGTAACTTGAACAGAATAACTTACACCAGGTGATTGTTTAGCATAGTAATCGGCCATAGCTTGTGCGTTTACTTTAAAGGCCTGACCGTAATAGGCAACACAAACACCAAAATTTTCGTGAAATAGATAGCCAAATGAAAAACGAAAATCCAAGCCGTTTTTTGCAAGGCCGGCTTTATCATTAGACACATCTTGTAGTGCTAAATTTCCTTTTGGAATTGCGCTGCCAAGACCAAACATGAAGTAGCCCCTGTATTTAGGCCTAACTTCAGGTTCTTTCATTTCTGTTTGTGAAGTACCACTAAGATGTAAGAACATCAATGCCGCGAAAAGCCAAATGTTGATTCTCATGTAATAAGGGTTTAAATAAAGATAAGGAAAGTTTGGAAGGTATCA
>CAYYUS010000358.1:0-3808 GCA_964474925.1 uncultured Akkermansia sp.
TAAAGAAAAGCCCTAGCGTTTGTTAGGGCTTTTTTTATGCTTAGAATTTAAAGCTTAAACCATTTTTTAAGGTGTAAACCAATGCAGGTATTCCCGGAGGTTGATGAGTGTCGTAAAGCAAATTAAAACCAACTCTAAAATTAAAATGACCGGTAAGAACAATATCCAAATTAGAGTCGCTCGCAATACGGTAATTGCTAAAGTCGTTAAGCAAGGGTTGATAAAACGTTGTGTTTGAAAAATCCAATTTATTAAAACCAATATTAAACGTAACATAACTACTCATGCGATGATTGTATTGAATGATAGTTTCATTATCCTGCACCTGATATTCGTACATATATAAGGCCGCCGTATACAATCTCAAATTCTTTTTTTTGAAGACCTTTAAACGTGGTCCCGCACCGGCTAAATATCTTCTATCTAATTTTAAAACGAGATTGTATTGTGCCTGAGCAAAATTTTCCCATGTAATACGGTTTGTTACCTTGTAGCTATATCTTATATGCTGATAACCATTATTCACAAAATCGGTTTGGGCTGCTTTAATAAATGCAAGATCACTAATAGCCAAAAAGCGATGTTTGTTGTGTTGGTATTGCATGTGAACATTTACCCCAAGAGAAATTACCTGCTGTGTGTTTTGAGTAACATTAAAATTAAGATCACTTCTTCCAACAAATCCGTTAGTGTCGTTCAAAAATCGTTTGCTTTCAATATTAATTACTTGCGCTTTAATAAAGAAAGGGAAGAGTAAAACAAGAATGACGTAGTTATTTCGCAGGCTTCTTTGGTTCATTCAAAAGATCTTGTTTTGACTTTGGTCTTCTATCGTATTGCCAACTGTAGCCTTTTAATTTTGAATCTGCTTCAGTTACATCTTTCATAGGTGTAATAGTCCCTTGAGGTTTGGTATTCATTGTAGCCCTATCAATTTCCTCATTTCTGAACCAAATATTCATAAAGCTACAAGTGGTCCTGTTCAATCCTATGATCTTACTTTTGTCTTTGGCGTAATATAAAGCTTCTACATTGTCGGTTAAAACGGCTTTGCGTACGGTGTCTTTTTCAAAAAAGGCTTCAATATTCTTACATGAAAGCTGGTTGAATTTATCCGAAGAGTCAACTTGATTGATCATGAAAGCGTTGTTCTCTAAAATAAATCCTTTGATGGCCTGGTTATTTAATTTGATCATTATTTTTTTACCTGTGGCTTGCGAGCGGTTCGACCATAAAATAGGATCGTCATATAGTTGCATCAACGAATCCATACTGTTATAACTAGCCGAATCGCATAGAGCTTGTAGATCTTTTTTGTAAAGGCGAACGTGATGGTACGCAGTTAAAAAATTATTCACCGAATCAAGATCTCTGTGATACAAAGTATCTGCATGAATGAACAAAGTATCTTTATCTACAATGCGAGCATAAATTGCTTTTTTGGTAACAAAAGCCTCAGAGTTCTTTTGTTTATATTCAATATAATCACCGTAAAGGATGGATTTTTGCGAGGTATCAACTAATGTTACATTCTTAAACGCCCTACCAAATTGTTTGTTACGATCGTAAAACAAGCTATCTCCTCTTAATTGCTGTTGCTTTGTAACTAACAAAGCATTTTTACTAAAGGCAGATCTTTCATTTTGCGTATCATAGTAACCATTTTCACAATAGATGTAATCGTCTTTACTTAAAATGATACTTGGCCCAAGAAAATACGCTGTTTTATTTATGGTATTATATCTTAATGTATCACTGTTCATTTTGTAATCGGGATTGGTGAGAACAACATCGTAATGAAATGCAACGTCTTTTGTTGCTGAATAGTAATGTCCATTCTTGCTCTTCAACGTATTTTCTTTATTTACAATAGTGCCACCATTGTAGTAATTGGCAATAGAGTTGGCCACATCAAACGTAAGAATGTTTGTTGTGAGCGTCATATCTTTTTCAATGCAAACAACATTTCCATCAAGCACAGCCATTTTTGTACTGGCATCATAAAGCAATTTATCTCCGGTAACCGTTATACTATCGCCCTTTACAATGCGAATATGTCCGCCCGCTTCCATGCGTTTGCTAGAAAAGAGTAGGGCGCTATCGCAATATAATAAAGCACCTTCATGTTCACATATAACATTCCCCTTAAGCACCTGTGCTTCAGATTTGGATTTATCGTACGATAGATCATCGGCATTCTTTACAGTAATGGTCTTGAATTTTTTATCCTCTTGTTTTTTAGGAATCGTGGCTTTCTTTTGTGAGAAAACACAAAACGAAAGAAATATAAAAGCATATGTTAGTATTTTACGCATTTCGTTTTGTTGGTTCCCAAACACTTGATCTAACACCTTTGCTGTACATTATAAAACCCTTTAATAAAGCATAATTCATATTGTAAAAGTGCGCAATAAATAGCAAAGGTTTTATTGGATTTAAAACATTCATAAAAAGTGGCAGCATAAATAAAAAAAGTTGAAGTACGCTTAATCCTAAAAAGATCCTGGAATGAAGTGCAAGATAAAGTGAACAGCCATAAATGATGAATAATAAAAATGGAGTGATCCAACGTAATACTTTATGCGAGAAAAATGCATAAGCTACGGCCTTCCACGGTGGCCAAAGTAAATGTTTATAACTGCTGAGGTTTTGATAATTACCAATAGAAATGCGTACTTTTCGTTTAAATTCTTCAGATGATTCGGATGGTAGATCTTCAAAACAAATGGCTTCTTTTTCAAATAAAACTTTCCCCCCTTTATTGATCACGCCCATTGTAATGTAAAAATCATCCATGAAATAATTCTTCGGAACGGGAATATATTTGTCCCCACGAATGGCATAGCAGCCACCTTCAGCACCTATCACTAATTGCCAGGTATTACTTTCTAAAGCTTTGATCTTATTCTCTAGATTAAGATAATTCTTTTCTATGGGTTGTATGCTAATATTTTTGTTAGAGGTTTTAATGATATTGGAACATACTTGATGCACATTAGGATCCGAAAAGTGCTTAACCAGGTTTTTGATGGTGTTCTTTTCAAATATCACATTAGCATCGGTTAAAATAAAGATCTCGTCCTTGCATTTCTCTGCCAACTGATTAATGATGCCCGCTTTACCTGTGCGTCCGGGGAAATTGATGAGATGAATGTTGGTGTGCGTTCTGGCTAATTGCTCTACAATGGAATTTGTTTTATCGGTTGAGGCATCCGACCCAATATAGATATTTACCAAATTCATTGGGTAATCGCTATTTAAAATGCTAAACAGTTTTTGTGCGATCACTTTTTCTTCGTTATAAGCAGCAACTAATATTCCAATTTTGAATGTGGAATTCTCTTTTACTTCTTTGGCTTTTTTATTGGCAAATAGCAAAAGTAGAATAGGATAAATAACATAGGAATGTAAAACACCCAATACACAAACGCCTAAAATTGAATATATGATATAAGTGATCAATGCAATTTTTTGTAATGTTCTAAAAGTTCTTTTGTGATAGATCTATTTTCTAAATGTTCTTTTGCAAATTGTTTAGCGTTTTGTTCCAATTTTTTCTTTTCCGTTACCGAACTCAATAAACTATCTATCGCATTTATAAATTCATCGGCAGAATCAGCTATTAACATGTGTTCTCCTTTTTTAATAGCAATTCCTTCTGCTCCAATACTTGTAGATACAATTGCTTTTCCGTAAGCCAAACCTTCCACTAGTTTTATTCTTAATCCACTTCCCGAAAGTAATGGAACAAGCATAATATCGTAAGTGCTGTAAAAATCGCGATTATTACTTACGTTTTCTTCTATCT